>NZ_JBVOON010000015.1:0-129343 GCF_055664235.1 Rhodococcus sp. NPDC019050
TACGCGATGACCCACCCTCGGCGAGGGAGCGACACGCCGCGGACCTGGCCGGATGCGCTCAGCCGATTCCCACCACTCCCCGGGACTTACCCGCCGACCAGGGAACGGTCATCAGTTTCAAATTCGGGCATGCTCTGTACTACCCGGCATTCCAGTTCGACACCCGCACCCGCTACGTTCGCCCCCTCGTCGCGGAGATCAACGAACACTTCGGCACATCCACTGATCCATTAGCCATGGCGCGCTGGTGGTTCACGACGCGGGTCGCAGAAGCCGACGGGAGAACACCGGCAGATCTCGCGATCGAGGGCTCTTACGACGACACCCTCCGTAAGGCTCGCCGGATGCACAACGACAGTTAGCTCGAGATCGCATCGGCGGGCCGTGCTGCGCGGCCCGCCGGCGCGTGTCGAACAACGCCTTCCAGGTGCAGTCATAGCTTCAGCGCGTCCAGATCTACACGCGAGGTCGCACGGCCGGTGAACCGGACCCACGACTTGTCGCATGACCCCCGTCTCAGCAATCCGTCAGATGTCCGATTTCTGTCTCAACATCTCAACATGTCCGATTTTTGTCTCAAGTTTTCGTGTCCGCGGCAGCGAAATCAGCCGCGCGCCATATCCACGAACCGAGACAGGTGCAGCTGGTGAGCAACGGTGATCGTCGCCGTCGGACCGTTACGGTGCTTACCGACGATCAGGTCGGCTTCGCCGCCACGCGGGTCGTCGCGCTCGAACGCGTCGGGGCGATGCAACAGGATCACCATGTCGGCGTCCTGCTCGAGCGATCCCGACTCGCGGAGGTCGGAGACCATCGGCTTCTTGTCGGTGCGCTGTTCGGGACCACGGTTGAGCTGACAGATCGCGATGACGGGAACTTCGAGTTCCTTCGCGAGAAGCTTGAGGCTACGCGAGAATTCGGAGACTTCCTGCTGCCGCGACTCGACCTTCTTACCGGAGGTCATCAGCTGCAGGTAGTCGACGACGATGAGACGGATGTCGTGTTTCTGCTTGAGCCGCCGCGCTTTCGCGCGGATCTCCATCATCGTCAGGTTCGGAGAATCGTCGATGTAGAGGGGCGCTTCGCTGATCTCGCTCATGCGCCGCGCGAGCCGCGTCCAGTCGTCGTCGGTCATGCGACCCGAACGCATGTCGCCGAGCTTGATCTTCGCCTCCGCGGAGAGCAGTCGCATGACGATCTCCGTCTTTCCCATCTCCAGGGAGAAGATGACGGACGCCATTCCGTGCTTGATCGAGCACGACCGCATGAAGTCCATGCCGAGTGTGGAGTTGTGGGTGGGCACCATCGCACGACCTGCGAGGTACATGTGGTCACCCTCGACCTCCACGCAGCGGACGGGTACCGACGGCACCGGCCGCACGGCCACGATCTTCCGCTGGCGAACGACTGCTGTGCGGCATTCCTTGTGCCGCACAGCCTTGCTGGGCAGCACGAACACGTCGTCGTCGGTGGAGAACGAGACCACACCGTCTTCGACGGTGCATGCGTAACCGAGCCCCGAGATCAACTCGGCGACATCCCCGCCGAGGCGCTCGGATCCGGTCGCGAACTCGATGGTGCCGTCGTCGTCGATGTGGCCACCGGCGTCGAGGAGGCCGGCAAGCAACTCGCGGCGCTGCACGATCGACCCGCGTTGATACTCGACAGGAATGTGGGCGCCGAGCGAAACCAATTCTTCGGTGAACCCGCCTTCGCCCTCGACGCGCATGTTCACTTCTGCGTCGGACGGCGGTCCGCCGAGCCACGCACCGAGCGTGAACGGCGCAACCGGCAGATCGGCCTGGGGGAGCGACAGGGGATCGGTGTGGGGAACCGCGTGTCCGGCGTCAACGGTCGCGGCGAGTTCGCCGGTGGTGCGCACCACCCCGTCGGCGGTACGCCACTGGTGCTGCTCGTCGGCGACGAGCACTGTGCCGTCGGAGAATACGACGTCGAAGCAGGGCCGGTCGTGCATGACCTCGGTCGCCGCGACCACACGGGTGGGTGTGCCGTCGGGAGCGAGCAGTTCGTCGCCGACGCGTACTTCGCCCATGGTGGTCCAGCCGGCGGGCGTGGGGAGCGGGGTGTCGAGCGCCAGCGCCTTGCCGACACCGGGACGGGCCGCGACGATGATCATCTGGCCCGGGTGCAGCCCGTTGGTCAGTTCGTCGAGTTCGGCGAACCCTGTGGGCACGCCGAGAGAGATGCCGCCACGGCTGGCGATGGAGTCGATCTCGTCCATCGTGGGCTGGAGCAACTCTTCGAGAGCCACGAAGTCTTCGGTGGTGCGCCGCTCGGACACGTCGAAGATCTCGGCCTGCGCCCGGTCGACGACTTCGGCGACGTCCTGACCGTCGGAACCTGCGTAGCCGTATTGGACGATGCGCGTGCCCGCTTCGACGAGGCGCCGCAGGATGGCCTTCTCCGCGACGATCTCGGCGTAGAAGCCGGCGTTCGCGGCGGTGGGCACCGTCTGGGTCAGGGTGACGAGATACGCGGGGCCGCCGATGCGCTTGAGCTCGCCACGGCGATCCAGCTCGGCCGAGACGGTAACCGGGTCGGCGGGCTCGCCACGGCTGTAGAGGTCGAGAATCGAGTCGTAGATGGCCTGGTGGGCGGGGCGGTAGAAGTCTCCGGGGCGCAGCACCTCGAGCACGTCGGCGATGGCGTCCTTGCTCAGCAGCATGCCGCCGATGACGGACTGTTCGGCAACCATGTCCTGGGGAGGCTGGCGACCGAAATCGCCGCCGGGCTCTTCGTCGGAAGACCCCGGATACTCGGAATGGCCACGATCGTCCACAACAGCCAACGTGATGCCGCCTTCCATTCCAATACCGTCGCCCGGTGGTTTGCCGGCCGTATCCCCGTACCGACTCCCGGTGAGCGCCACCGGAATCAATCCACGTTCTACCCGTCCCCACCGACACGCGGGGGGCTGGGCGACTCCCCCTAGGGAGAGTTGCGCGATCGACGTTAGGGACGATTTCCGACGCGACCAAATCGGGTTGTGCACACAGCTGGGGATAGATTGTGGAATCAGGTGGACAAGGTTGTGCACCTGATGTGGATAACCTGGGGAGAATGCATCTCACATTCCACAACGGTGCAGGTTAACCAGGGAAAATGGCTGTTCAGACCTGTGGAAGAACATTTTTTTCGGCGTGTCGCGGTAACAAACGCGCCCGGGCGTGTTCATCTCTTCGTTCCCGAAACGATATGACCCCGATCACAAGCCGCAATTTACCCCCAGCAGCTATCCACAGGTTGTGCACAGACGCCGAGGAGCCCCGCGCAACGATCGCGCGGGGCTCCTCGAACCGGAAATCAGGCGCTCACGACGTCCAGCGTGAACTTCGCGACGACGTCCGGGTGCAGCTTCACGACGACCTGGTGCTTGCCGGTCGCCTTGATGTGAGCTTTGGGCAGCTCGACGAGGCGCTTGTCGACAACCGGGCCACCGGCAGCCTTGAGGGCTCCGGCAACGTCGGCGGCGGTGACCGAGCCGAACAGCTTGCCCGAGTCGCCGGCGGTCTTGACGTTCAGCGAGACACTCTCGAGGCCCTCGATGGCGGCCTTGAGCTCGCGAGCGTGCTCGAGGCCACGCACTGCGCGGGCTTCCTGAGCGCGGCGGATGCCCTCGACCTGCTTCTCGGCGCCACGGGTGGCAACGATCGCCAGACCGCGGGGCAGCAGGTAGTTGCGGCCGTAGCCGTCCTTGACCTCAACGGTGTCGCCAGGCGCACCGAGGTTGTCCACATCGGCGGTGAGGATGAGCTTCATCGTGTTCCCTCCCTTTCCTAGCGAGCCGTCGAGACGTAAGGCAGCAGAGCGACCTCACGGGAGTTCTTGACAGCAACAGCGATGTCGCGCTGGTGCTGCACGCAGTTGCCGGTGACGCGGCGAGCGCGGATCTTGCCGCGATCGCTGACGTACTTACGCAGCAGCGTTGTGTCCTTGTAATCGATCTGCGTGTTCTTTTCCTTGCAGAAAGTGCAGACCTTCTTCTTCAAAACCTTCTCGCGCGCGGGCGACTTAGGCATGGTCTTTCTCCGTACTTCTGGATGTTCCGATCGAAGGTCGGATCAGAACGGGGGCTCGTCGTCCCCGGAGCCGCCGAACGAGCCGGCCTGCGGAGCATTGCCCCACGGGTCGTCGCCGCCGACGTTCGCGTTGGAACTAGGGCGTCCACCGCCTGATCCGCCGGAAGAACCACCGAAGCCGCCTCCGCCGCCACCGCGCCCGGCCTTGTTGACCTTTGCGGTTGCGTAACGGAGCGAAGGGCCGATCTCGTCGACCTCGAGCTCCACGACAGTGCGCTTTTCGCCTTCACGCGTTTCGTAGCTGCGCTGCTTGAGCCGGCCCTGCACGATGACGCGCGAGCCCCGGGTCAAGCTTTCCGCTACGTTCTCCGCTGCCTCGCGCCAGATATTGCAGCGCATGAACAGAGCGTCGCCGTCTTTCCATTCGTTGGACTGACGGTCGAAGATGCGGGGAGTGGACGCGACGGTGAAGTTCGCGACCGCAGCTCCCGCCGGGGTGAAACGCAGTTCGGGATCGGCGGTCAGATTGCCGACCACGGTGATGACGGTGTCGCCTGCCATGTGGTTCCTCCTGCTGTGTGTGGAGTCCTGATGCGCCAGAGCCTACGGCCAGACGCCGACAGGCTCACTTGCCGTGGCGCAGAACCTTGGTGCGAAGCACCGACTCGTTCAGGCCGAGCTGGCGATCCAGCTCTGCAACAGTGGCGGGCGTCGCGCTGATGTCGATAACCGCGTAGATGCCTTCGCTCTGCTTCGCGATCTCGAATGCGAGACGACGCTTACCCCACACGTCGACCTTGTCGACCTTGCCGCCGTCTTGGCGGACAACATTGAGGAACGTATCCAGCGAGGGAGCAACAGTGCGCTCATCCAGGCTGGGGTCCAGGATGATCATCAATTCGTAATGACGCATAAGACCTCATCACCTCCTATGGACTGTGAACGGTCACGGACGATCCGTGACAGGAGGGTCGTTGCGTCAGCAACCCAAGAAGGGTACATGAGCCATCCCTGACCAGGGAAATCGACCTCCGCCCCGAACAGCGGATTTGACCTAGGGTGATTCCATGCGCACGAGCCCCAGGACGATCTCGCTCGTCGCCGTCCTGACGTGCGCGGTGGCGCTCTGGCTCGGATACCTCAACAAGGCCCGTTGCGCGGGTGCGCCGTTCGACGAACTCGGTCGCACGATGAGGTTCGAGGAGATCAAGGACGGGCACGTCTGCTATTCGGACATCCAGCAGTTGTGGCTCGGACGTGGCATCAATCTGCACCGGTTCCCGTTCATCGACGGCAGCATCGACGCCGCCGGGCAACTCGTCGGGAGCACCGTCGAATATCCCGTGCTCAGCGGGCTGCTGATGTGGCTCGGCGCGATCGGTGTCCATACCGACGCCGGATTCCTGTTGCAGTCCGCCCTGATCCTCGCGCCGTTCGGTCTGCTGACGGCATGGCTGCTCGCGCGTCTCGCCGGGTGGGCCGCCCTGGCATGGTCGGCGACTCCGCCGCTGGTGCTCTATGCGTTCCTCAACTGGGAACTTCCTGTCGTCGCCGTCACCGTCCTTGCGGTCGCGGTGGTCGGCGTCGAACGCTGGTCGTTGCGCACCCGCGGCATTCTCGCGGCAATGCTCCTGGCAATAGGGTTCTGCCTGAAGATCTATCCGGGCATCTTCGTGCTGCCGTTGATGATCTACGTGTTCACCGGCGGCCGCGCTTCCGGCATGGTGCGCGACGTGCGCGGTGCGCTGGCGGTGGCCGGGGCCGCGGTGGCGACCACGATCGCGATCAACCTTCCGTTCGCCGTCCTCGGTTACGAGGGCTGGCGCGCGTCGTTCACGTTCCAGCAGAACCGCGCGGCCGACGGGACGAGCAACACGATCTGGTTCTGGGGTCTGCGTCCGCTGATGGGTGGTTACGAGGGCACCGGTGTGACACCGGAGTTCAACGCGCTGGTCGCCTGGTTGTCGCCGCTGCTCATCGCCTCGTCGTTCGTCCTCGCCCTGTGGCTCGGCCGGCGCCGCTATCTCCGCGACGGCATCTACCCGTGGCTGTCGGTCGGCGCGGCGATGCTGTGCGGGTTCATGCTCTTCCACAAGGTCCACTCGCCGCAGTACACGCTGTGGTTGTTGCCGTTGCTGATCCTCCTGCGGGTTCCGTGGCGGCTCGTCGCGGCATACCTCGTCGTCGACCTCGCGATAGGCATCGGTGTCTTCCGGTGGTTCTACGCGACCGGAGGCGCGATCGACATCGAGCTTCCGCTTGTTCTCACCCTGATCGGCGTGTGGGGTCGCGCGATACTGTTGGTCGTACTGTTCTTCGTCTTCCTCCGCGTACCGCGGCGGCCACCGCCGGGTACTCCGTCCGCGGAGCGAGACCGGGAAACCCTCGGTACGGAAAGCGTTCCATGAGCGACATCTGGTCCGACCACCCCTCTCTCGACGGTGCCCGCGTGCGGCTCGATCCCCTGACCGCCGCGCACGCGCCGGGACTGCTGGCCGCAGCCGACGACCCCGACAGCATCTTCCGCTGGTCCGTGGCGGTCATCCGTACCCCCACCGACGCGGAGTCGTTCGTGCGCAGCGCCGTCGACGATCCCGATCGGCAGCCTTACGCGGTGATCGACAGGGACACGGGCACGGTCGTCGGCTCGACCTCGTACTACCTGCTCGAACCCGAGCATCGAAAACTCACGATCGGGCACACCTGGCTGTCCACGAAGGTCCAGCGCACCCACGTCAACACCGAAGCGAAACTGCTGCTGCTCGGTCATGCCTTCGACGACCTGCACGCGGTGCGCGTGGAGTGGCACGCCGACGAACTCAATACCCGCTCCCGCGACGCGCTCACCCGGCTCGGTGCCCGTCACGAAGGGCTGCTGCGCAAGCACCGGCGCCGCCGCGACGGCAGTTGGCGGACGACCGCCCTGTTCTCGATGACGGACGACGACTGGCCCGACGCGCGTGTTCGGTTGGAAGCGCGGGTGAACCGATGACCGCTGTACCGACCGGCAAGGAGTAGAGATGGGCAAGGTGGCCTGGGGATTCACGTGCTCGATCGACGGCTTCATCGCCGGGCCAGGTCACGACATGAGCTGGTTGTCTGCGGCAGAGCCACTCGCCGAGGGCGCGACCGAGCGCATGGCGGGGGACGTCGCAGTGATCATCTCGGGCCGGGCCGGTTACGACGCGGCGAAACAACAGCACGGCGAACGCGACGAGACGACCTCCCAGGCCTACGGAGGCGCATGGTCGGGGACCGAATTCATCCTCACGCACCGCCCGGATGAACTCGCCGATGACCCGACGGTGGTCGCGATGAACTGCGACATCGTGGAGGCTGTCCGTCGCGCGCAGGAGATCGCCGGCGACCGGGACGTGCAGATCATCAGCGCCGACATCGCCCGGCAGGCGCTCGAGCACGATCTGATCGACGAGTTGCAGGTGTTCGTCGCCCCGGTGTTTCTCGGTGACGGCACCCGGATCTTCGACGTGCCGGGCGGCCGGCAACTCGACTGGGAACTGATCGACATCTACGACGACAGTCCGCGCAGTTTCGGGCGGACCTATCGTCCGAAGGGGCGCCGGGTCGCTCCGTCCGATCCACCATCGGGCAACTCGGGATGAGCGACACCCTGCGTCCCGCGTTCGCGCGGCTGAGGGCCCCCGCACTCGTCGCGGCAGGGGCGGTATGCGCATGCGCGGCTGTCGTCTGGGCCGACCCCACCACTCCCGGCGGTGTGATCCCCCCGTGCCCGACCTACACGATCTTCGGCATCTACTGTCCGGGGTGCGGCCTCTCGCGAATGGTGTATTCGCTTGCGCACCTGGATATCCCGGCAGCACTGCACTACAACGCGTTGGGCGTCGCGGCAGTGGTGATCGCGGTGGCGGCGTTTGCGGCGTGGACGGTCGGCCGGGTGCGCGGCACCCCCGGCCCGCGATGGGACCGCTATCGCTGGGCCCCCCGGATCGCGCTGATCGTGATCGCACTGTGGTTCGTGGTGCGCAACATTCCGGTCGCGCCGTTCACCACACTGCGTATCTGACGCCGAAGCACCTGACGCCGCTGCTTACGCCGCTCGCAGCGACGACAGCGCCGCGTGCTGTTCGACGCGAACACGGCTGGGGCTCAGAGCCATCGCCACGGCCGTCTGCTCCGGATCGAGGCCGACGATGGTCCGGAGAATCAGGATGTCCTGCTGCCGACGAGTGAGGGTCGCGTCGCCGCGCCCCGTGAACCGGGTGTCGACGGTGTCGGCTGCAAGGGAGTAGGCCAGGCGGAGGAACGGCCGGTCGGCGCCGGACGGAGCGGACAGCGCGGCGAGGATCGAACAGCACGCGTCGAGAGCGAGACGGTCGGCGTCGGAGAACGGATGTCCGACGTGGCGCGCCCGCGCCCTGCTGTAAGCCGAGACGCGGGGGTGCAACTCGCGGAGCAACAGGGGGAGGGCAGAAACGTCACCTGCAGCGACAGACCGGGCAAGGTCGCACATTGTGAAGCCGGAAGAAGCGCCTCCGACACCCAGACCCGATGCTCGTCCGCCCGTCGTCACAGCAACCCCCTCACTTCATCTCCGACCCTAGGACCCCGAGGCTTTCGCTGCCGTAGTCCATTCGGATGATTTCGGTTGTCGCATCCGCTGATGAGCAGGACGCAGTCGATCCGGCAACCACGACGGCGGTTTGTCCGGTGCCTGGTCGAGGACGCCGCCTACCGGGTCGTCGATGAACCCGTACCGCACCGGGTCACCGGCCGGTCGCCGGATCTGCCAGAGCACCGCGGCGCACAACGCCACCACCGCGACATCGCGGAGGAACACGGTCGCGGTGAACCATTGTTCCGGCAGCCCCTTGTTTGCGGGGCCCAGGTAGTAGTACATCCGCGGTACCCACACGAGGGCATCGACAGTCATCCAGGCGAGCAGGGCACGGCGATGGGGAATGGCGAGCACCGCGAGCGGGACGAGCCAGAGCGAGTACTGCGGGCTCCACACCTTGTTGGTGAGCAGGAACGCCGCGATGACCAGGAAACACAGTTGGGCGAGCCGCGGGCGACGCGGCGCGGTGAGCGCCACCCATCCGATACCGACGCACGCTGCGGCGAACAGGACGAGCGAGACGGCGTTGAGGGTGGACGGTGTCCAGTCCGGCCAGCCGACGAACGAACGCAGCACGTTGTAGGTCGAGTCGGGGTCGGCGCCTCGCTCGGAGTTCAACCGGAAGAACTCTGCCCAGCCCTTCGGATACAGCAACATGATCGGCAGGTTCACGAGCAGCCACGTAGCAGCCGTCGCTCCGGCGGTCCGGGCGAACGCCTCGAGTTTTCCGGTGCGCAGGCACAGAAGGAACAGCGGGCCGAGCAGAAGCAGCGGGTAGAGCTTCGTCGCTGCCCCGAGCCCGAGCAGCACCCCCGCCAGGACCGGACGCCGTCGCGCCCACGCAAGCAATCCACCCGCGGCGAAGGCGGTGGTCAGTGCGTCGAAGTTGGTGAATGCGTGAACGATCACGAGTGGTGAGGCCGCGACGAGCGCGGCATCCCACACGCGTCGCCCCGCAGCCATGGCGGTCGCCCAGACCGTGGCGAGCCACGCCAGGGCAAGCCCCCAGGCCACCACGTTGAAATACAACGCGACCTGGAGACCACCTGGGAGCCAGGGTGTCGCGTCCCACGCCTTGGCGATGCGCATGGACGCGTACTGGTACAGACCGGCGACGACCGGATACTCCATGTACCGGGTCTGCATCTGCCCGTCGGGGCCGGGTTCCTCCCACGAAGTCTTGTAGGGGAAGGCGCCTTCACTGAGCCGCTCCGCCCCGTACAGCGGCACGATGTCCGAGTAGCACATCGCCACGTACTGACGGTTGTCGCTCCAGTCCAGGCCCAATTCGCCCGCGGGACCCATCGGTGCCTGCTGGATGCACGCCGCCTTGGTGAACCAGCCGAACGCGAGAAACACCACCGCGAGCAGGAGCATCGCGCGCACGGGGGTGAAGAAGCGCGTCCGGCCGATCATGGCGTGCCGGCCCACGGGACCGCCGATCAGCGTGGTCAGGCGCGACACCATCGGGTCGGTACGACCCGGGGTGTCGCGCCAGTCCACCGACCGGCGGTCCTCGGCGAGGGGCTCCGGAGACACCGGTTCCCGGTTTTTGTGCTCCCCTTCGTCGATCACGCGACTTGTTTACCGTGCGGGCGCGAGTTCGGACTGGAGTTGCGCCTGCGCGCCGGGCACCGCTTGCCCGTTAGGTCCCATTCCGTTCTGGCCCGGTACCCGGTTCTGCGTGGTCGGCTGGGACGGCGAGTCTTCCTCGTCGTTCCCGCTGACCCCGCCGCCGGATTCTTCCTGTTCCTCTTCGACTCCGGAGTTCGGACGCGAGGGCACCGTCGGCCTGGTGGTCTGCGGCGCGACTCCCGGTACCGGAATCGTGACACCCGGGAAGATCTCCACGTTCTGCGTGGTGATCTCGGGGATCTCAGGGATCTCGGGGATCGTGCGGGTGGTCTCGGGCGCCGTCGTGGTCGGCTTCGCCGTTTCCGACGCCGTCCACGAGGGCACACCCGCGACACCCTTGATCGCTCCGGGCTTCGGGAACGATTCGACCTCGGTGCCCTCGAGAGCACCGTCCATCGTGTCCTTCCAGATGTCGGACGGAAGCCCCGAGCCGTAGATCATCCCGCCCCAGCTGTTCTCGAGCGGAAGGCCCTCCTCGGTGCCCATCCATACGGCGGTCGACAGTGACGGTGTGTAACCGACCATCCACGCGTCCTTGTTCGAGCCGGTGTCGCCGAGCTGCGCCGTGCCGGTCTTCGATGCGGACGGACGGCTTCCGGCGAGCGCGTGCCCGTTGGAGTAGGCGGCGATCGGCATCATCGCAGCGGTGGTGTTGTCCGCGACGACCTCGTCGACGACCTGCTCGCCGGACGGGCTGCCCCGGTCCAGCAGGACCTCGCCCTCGGACGTGACGACCTTCTGCACGAAGTACGGCTCGTGGTACATGCCGGACGCCGCGAGTGTTGCGTAGGCCGAGGCCATGTCGAGCACCCGGGACTGGTACTGGCCCAGCACGATGCCGTAGTTGGGTCCGGCTCCGTTCGGCTCGGTGAGCGTCTCACCGATTCCGGGGACCTCCTTGGGGATACCCAGCTTGTGTGCCATGTCGGCGATCGCCTGCGGGCCGTCGTCCATCTCGAGCATCATGCGGTAGAAGCTCGTGTTCAGCGACCGCTTGAGCGCCTCGGCGATGGTGCACTCGCCGCACGACTGGCCCTCGACGTTGCCGATCTTGATGCCGTTGACTGTCAGCGGACCGCTGTCGTAGGTCTGGGACAGCGGCACACCCTGATCGAGGTTCGCCGCGAGACCGAACACCTTGAACGACGAACCCGTCTGCAGGCCCGCGCTCGCGAAGTCGTAACCGATTCCGCTGTCGCCGCCGTAGTAGGCGCGCACTGCTCCGGACCGTGGATCGACCGAGACCACGGCGGTGCGCAGTTCCTCGGGTTCACCCTCGAGGGTGTTCCGCACCGCGTCGAGCGTGGAGGCCTGCGCCTGCGCATCGATGGTCGTGGTGATCTCGAGACCTGCCGTGTTGAGCAGGGTCTCGTCGATTCCCTCGGCTGCCAGCTCGCGCAGGACCTGGTTCTTGATCAAGCCCTCGGGACCCGAGGACTGGTCACCGTTGTCCAGTTCGGCCAGCGGCACGTAGGCCGGGTACTCCATGCCCGCGCGGTCAGTGGAGTTGAGGGTGCCGGCGGCCACCATGCCGTCGAGCACGTACGTCCAGCGGGACTTGGCGCCCTCGGGGTTCTGCTCGGGATCGAGCAGCGACGGCAGCTGGATGGACGACGCGAGCACCGCGCCTTCCTCGATGGTCAGTTCGTTGACCGGCTTGCCGAAGTACGCGTTCGACGCGGCGGAGATGCCGTAGGCACCGCGCCCGAAGTAGATGGTGTTGAGGTACGCGGCGAGGATGTCGTCCTTGGACCACTGGTTGGCCATCTTGACCGAGAGGACGAGTTCCTTCATCTTGCGGGTCAGGCTGCGTTCGTTGCCGACCAGCGCGGTCTTGACGTACTGCTGCGTGATGGTGGAACCACCGCCTGCGCTCTCACGACCGAGGACGTTGTCGCGCGCGGCCCGGGCGAAGCCGGTCGCCGAGAACCCCGGGTTGGAGTAGAAATCGCGGTCCTCCGCTGCGAGCACGGCGTTGCGTACGTGCAGCGGGATCTGGTCGAGCGCGACCTCGTTGCGGTTGCCCTCGGGCGGGATCACCTTGGTGATGACACCGGCACCGTCGGAGTTGTAGATCGTCGCAGCCTGATTGGTGACGACCTCACCCGGACGCGGCACGTCCTGCGCCACGTACGCGAGCATGAACGCGAGCAGCGGCACGAGGATGCCGGCCGCGACAACGCCGTAACCGATCCGGCGGATGGTGCGCCAGCGCGTGTTCTTGCCGCCACCGCCTCCGTTGCCGCCACGACCGCCACCGCCCTTGCCGAGATCGACGGGCGGCGGTGTGCGGGGCGGGCCGCCCGCGGCAGCGGTCGGCCGGGAGGCCTGCGTCGAACGGGTCGGCGGTCCGGCGGGGGACGCCACGCGGCGCGTCGCTGCGGCATCGGACGGACCGGTCTGGGGGCCACGTGCCCCGTCGGGGCCGAGCGGCGGCCGCTGCGGCCCACGGACCGGCGGCGGATTCTGTCCGGGGACCGACGGCGTGTTCTTGCCGGGGGCCGGCGGGAACTGCTGCGTGCGCAGCGGGGGATTCGTTCCCGGCGGCACCGAACCGGCACCCGGTCCGCGAGGCGGCAGGGCGTTCGGGTTCTGCGCGTTCGGGTTCTGGGCGTTCGGGTTGGACGGCGCAGGACCCCGACGCGGGGGATACGGCTGCCCTTGGGGAGGCTGCTGTGGCCGACCCTGGGGGAACGGCTGGGGAGGGTACGGCGGACGGCCGCCGGACTGCGGCGGCTGAGGCTGGCCGGGCCGGCCCTGGGAGCGCGGCTGAGGCGGCAACGGTCGTCCCTGGGCGGGTCCCCCTTGCGGCGCCGGTCGCTGCTGCGGCGGCGGACCTGCCGGGTTGTCCCGGTGAGGCGGATTCGACCTGTTGCCCTCGGGTTCGTTGTCGGGGGAACTCACGTACTCATCTCCAACTGTTTGCGCGACGGATGGCGCCGCATCTCCGAATGCCCGTCCGAAGACGGGCACACGACGATTCGATCGTGCCGGCGGTATGCGGGAAGGAACTTCATCGGGCAGCGTTCGCTCACGTCGTCCGGCGCCCGTTCACTCGCTTGCGGTGCGACGGTCCTGCCCCGTCGACGGGCGACGTGGGCGCTTCGGGGCAGGCTGCGACCCCAGGACGTACGACTGCACCAGGTGATTCCAACTACACGTGCGACATACCTCGACCACATGGACCGAGAATTCCTCCTGGCTGGCAGCCAGACGGGTCAACTCTTCGGGCGTACGAGCCGACCCGGACACCGGGCCGAGTTTCTCGCCGAAGACCCACGAGACGAGGGTCACCTGCTCCTTCCGGCAGATCGGGCAGGTGACGTCGCTGCCCTTGCCGTGGAACTTCGCTGCCCGTAACAGGTAGGGACCGGCGTCGCAGACTTCTGCCACGCCGCGCCGCCCCGAGTAGACCTCGGCAAGCAGCGACCGACGCTGCAACGCGTAGTCCACCACCTGCCGCTGAATTCGCACGGACCCCAGAGTACGTGCGCCGGGCCGACAGGTGGGTGGGGAGTGGTAACAGCAACCTGTGACGCGCAGCAAACTCGACCCCGCCGGAGGGCTCGGCAACACCCCGAGCGTGCTCGGAGACGGTTTCCGGGCGTGCGGCCGGTCCCACCGATTTCACCAAGGCGTATCGTCGTTTATATCGGCGCGATATAGTTTTGTGTCGTATCAATCGGTTGGTTCGCTCGGAAGGGGGTGACTCGTGCTGGAACTGGCTATCCTCGGTCTCCTCCTCGAGTCGCCCATGCACGGGTACGAGTTGCGTAAGCGCCTGACCGGGCTCCTCGGGCCGTTCCGTGCCTTCTCCTACGGGTCGCTCTATCCGACCTTGCGGCGGATGCAGGCGGATGGGCTCATCGAAGAAGATTCGGGAGTACCCGGCACCGTCAAACGACGCGCCCGGCGCGTGTATCGGCTTACTCCGGCGGGGCGGGAACGCTTCACCGAACTGGTCGCCGACACGGGACCCCAGAACTACACCGATGACGGATTCGGCGTGCACCTCGCTTTCTTCAGCCGCACCCCCGCCGAGGCGCGGATGCGAATTCTCGAGGGCAGGCGCCGCCAGGTCGAGGAGCGCCGAGAAGCGCTCCGCGACGCGATCGGACGGGCCGGCGGCACCTTGGACCGCTACACCCGTCAACTCCATCAGCTCGGTCTCGAGTCGAGCGAACGCGAAGTGCGGTGGCTCAACGAACTGATCGCCGCCGAGCAGTCGACAGCAGCACGCAACAAAGAAGGAGAACCCGACCATGGGTGAGAACAGCACCTCGGTGCGCGTGGCCATTGTGGGCGTGGGGAACTGTGCCTCGTCCCTGGTCCAGGGCGTCGAGTACTACAAGGACGCGGACGCCACCGCTTCCGTCCCCGGCCTGATGCACGTGGAGTTCGGCTCGTACCACGTGCGCGACGTCCAGTTCGTTGCCGCATTCGATGTGGACGCCAAGAAGGTCGGCTTCGACCTGTCCGAGGCGATCCTCGCGAGCGAGAACAACACCATCAAGATCGCCGACGTACCGCCGACCGGCGTGACCGTGCAGCGCGGCCACACCCTCGACGGCATCGGCAAGTACTACTCCGAGACCATCGAGCTCTCCGAGGCCGAGCCCGTCGACGTCGTGAAGGTCCTCAAGGACGCCGAGGTCGACGTTCTCGTGTCGTACCTGCCGGTCGGCTCCGAGCAGGCCGACAAGTTCTACGCACAGTGCTGCATCGACGCCGGTGTGGCGTTCGTCAACGCACTGCCGGTCTTCATCGCCTCCGACCCCGTCTGGGCGAAGAAGTTCACCGACGCGGGTGTCCCCATCGTCGGCGACGACATCAAATCGCAGGTCGGTGCCACCATCACCCACCGCGTGATGGCGAAGCTGTTCGAGGATCGCGGTGTCGTGCTCGACCGCACGTACCAGCTCAACGTCGGCGGCAACATGGACTTCAAGAACATGCTCGAGCGTGAGCGTCTCGAGTCCAAGAAGGTCTCCAAGACCCAGGCCGTTACGTCGAACCTCACCGGCCCGCTGGCAGGCAAGGTTCACGACCGCGACGTGCACATCGGCCCGTCCGACTACGTGCAGTGGCTGGACGACCGCAAGTGGGCGTACGTGCGCCTCGAAGGCCGCGCCTTCGGTGACGCTCCGCTCAACCTCGAGTACAAGCTCGAGGTGTGGGACTCCCCGAACTCCGCCGGCATCATCATCGACGCCATCCGCGCGGCGAAGATCGCCAAGGACCGCGGCATAGGCGGACCGATCCTTCCGGCTTCCGCGTACCTGATGAAGTCCCCGCCGGTCCAGATGGCCGACGACAAGGCTCGTAACGAGCTCGAGGCCTTCATCATCGGCGCCGACGCCTGATTCGCACGCTCTACCGGATGTCACATTCGGGCAGTACGACAACTGCGCGAATGTGACATTCTGCTTTTCGGGAGCAGGCGAGCGTCACACCATCCGGCGCACCACCGACAGCGGCAGCACCTTCATCGCGAAGCCCAGCGGAACCCAGGGCCACGCGGGCACGTAGGCGCGCGCAGGCTCTCGCTCGATCGCCGCCGCCAGTGCGCGACATCCCGTTTCCGTGTCGACGATGAACGGCACATTCGCGACCTTCTCGTTGATCTCCGACCGGATGAAGCCGGGGTAGATCGTGCTCACACCGATTCCGGTGTCCGCCAGGTCTGCCCGCATTCCCTCGCCGAGCGACGCCACCGCAGCCTTCGAGGCGGCGTAGGTCGTCATGTTCCTCGGCATCCCGCGCAGCGCACTCATCGACGAGATGAGTGCGATGTGGCCCGCATTACGCGGCCTCATGAGTTCGAGCGCCGCCTCGCTCTGTGCCAGGGCACCGAGGAAGTTCGTGTTGGCCGTCTGCGCGTTGGCGCGGAAATAGCCTGTCCCCAGCGGTTGTCCCTTGCCGAGACCCGCGTTGACGATCACCCGGTCGATTCCCCCGAGTTCCTCGTCGAACTCACGGAAGACGGTGAAGACGTCCTCGTGCCGGTCGACGTCGAGGGCACGCAGCGTGACCGTGATGTTCGGGTGTTCGGTGAGCAACTCCGAACGCAACTCCTCGAGCCGCTCGACGCGACGTGCCGCCAACGCGAGATTGCGTCCCCGCGCGGCGAACTCGCGCGCCATCCCGGCGCCGAGACCGGAACTCGCGCCGGTGATGAGGATGTTGCGTCGTTCCGGACGAGCCATCACACTTCGCTTTCGATTCGGTCGATCAGCGCGTTGCAGCGCGTATCGAGATAGCCGACGATCACCCAGAAATCCTTGAACGCCGGGTTGGTGGTCTGGCCGTGGTGGTAGCGGAAATAGATCTGCTGCGCGATGACCGCGAGCCGGAACAAGCCGAAGACCTCGTAGAAACCCCAATTGTCGACCGGTAGACCGGTTTTCTCGGAGTAGTAGTCGACGATCTCCTGCCGCGTGAGCATTCCGGGAAGGTCGGAAGGCTGGCGCTTGGTCGCGAGCAGCAGCGGTTCGTCATCGGCTTGCACCCAATAGGCAAGCGACGAGCCGAGATCCATCAGGGGGTCGCCGACGGTGGCGAGTTCCCAGTCGAGGACTGCCAGTGGCGTACCCAGGTCGTTCTCGTCGAGTACGACGTTGTCGAGACGGAAGTCGCCGTGGATGACGGTCTGCGCCACGTCGGCGGGTTGTGCCTGTGCGAGCCACGTCCGCACGCGAGCGAAGTCCGGCACGTTGTCGGTGCGCGCCTTCTCGTACCGGGACGACCATCCCGCGACCTGACGGGCGACATAGCCGGTGCCGCGGCTGAATTCGTCCAGTCCCGTTGCGGCCGGATCGACGCTGTGCAACTCGACGAGCAGGTCGACGATCCGCAGGCAGAGCTTGCGAGTCTCCTCGGGTGTGAGTGCGAGGTCCGCCGGCGGATTCGTGCGCAGAATCGTTCCGCGTACCCGTTCCATCACGTAGAAGTCGCTGCCGATCACACTGTGGTCGGTGCACAGGCCGATCATCGTCGGCACGTACGGGTAGACCGGTGCCAGCAACGACTGGATGCGGTACTCGCGCACCATGTCGTGGCCCGAGGACGGTTTCGCGCCCACCGGCGGTCGCCGCAGGACGAGATCACGGTCCGGATACCTCAGCAGATACGTGAGATTGGATGCGCCACCCGCGAACTGGTGGACCTCCGGAACGCCGTCGACGCCCGCATGTTCGGAGAGCCACGATGCCACCGCGGCAACGTCGAACGCGTCCTCGTCGCGGACATCGCGCGCGTTGTCGGGAAGAGCCGTCACTTCTGCCGCACCCCGTCCTGCTTGTACTTGCCGAGTTCGCCGCGCGCGATCAGTCCCTGATGGACCTCGTCGGGTCCGTCGGCGAGACGCAACGCCCGCGCCGCCGTCCAGGCGCCTGCGAGGGGGAAATCGTCGGACAGCCCTGCGCCGCCGTGGATCTGGATCGCGAAATCGACGATCTGCTGCGTCACACGAGGTGCCACGACCTTGATCTCCGATACCGCCGACCGGGCACCCGCGAGACCTTGCGTATCGAGGAGCCACGCCGCGTGGAGAACCAGCAGTCGCAACTGGTTGATCGCGATGCGGGCGTCGGCGACGCGCTCACGGTTGCCACCGAGGTCGATGATGGGCTTGCCGAAGGCCGTCCGCTCGAGTCCCCGACGACACGCGAGTTCGAGGGTGTGCTCGGCGAGGCCGACGAGTCGCATGCAGTGGTGGATGCGCCCCGGACCGAGCCTGCCCTGGGCGATCTCGAAGCCGCGGCCCGGCCCGGCGATGATCGCGTCGAGGGGCAGTCGCACGTCGGTGAACGACACTTCGCCGTGGCCTGCGGGTTCGTCGTAGAACCCCATGGTCGGCAACATGCGTTCGATCGTGACGCCGGGGGTGTCGATCGGCACCAGAACCATCGAATGTCGTTGGTATTTGTGCGCTTCGGGATCGGTGAGACCCATGAAGATCAGCACTTTGCAGTCCGGGTGCCCGATGCCGGTGCTCCACCACTTGCGTCCGTTGAGCACCACCTGGTCACCGTCCACGACGGCGGTCGCGGCCATGTTCGTGGCGTCGGACGAGGCGACTCCCGGTTCGGTCATGCAGAACGCGGACCGGATCTCACCGTCGAGCAGAGGGCGGAGCCACTGGTCCTTCTGGGCTGTGCTGCCGTAGTGGTAGAGCACCTCCATGTTGCCGGTGTCGGGCGCGGCGCAGTTGAAGACCGCGGAGTAGAACGGCGAGCGTCCCATTTCTTCTGCGAGGGAGGCATATTCGACGTTCGACAGGCCGGCTCCGAGTTCCGGGTCGGGCAGGAAGAGATTCCACAGCCCCTGGGCGCGTGCGGCGCGCTGGAGTTCGCGGAACTCGTCGGTCACGGCCCAGGTGTCTGCACCCGAGGTGTCCTGACGCTGTGCCTGCGCGACGCCGCGTGCGGCATGGAGGCGGGCCTCCACAGGAGCGACCTCGTCGGCGATGAAAGTGCGGAGCCGCTCGAGATAGTCACGGCTGCGGTCGGACTGTCCGAAATCCATGTGCGCCTTCCGTAGGGCGGTAAATGAGCAATGCTCAGTTAGGCTAACCGGATGAGCACCCCGCGACAAGAGGTCGGCAGACGCCGTCGCCTGCCACCCGAAGAACGACGACGGCAACTCGTCGCGATCGGTCTGCAGGAACTTGCCGCGCGTCCCATCCACGCGCTCTCCGTCGACCGCGTCGCCGAGATCGCAGGGATCTCCCGCAGCCTGCTGTTCCGCTACTTCCCGACCAAGCAGGACTACTACGTCGCGGTCGTCGGGTCCGCAGCCCGCCGCCTGTTACGCGCGGCGGTTCCCGCACCCGGCGACCCCGACCCGCTTCGCGCGGTCCTGCACGCCTTCGTCTCGTTCATCGACCGCCACGGCGACAACTATCAGGCTTGCTTCCACGGCGGCTACGGCTCCGACCCGCAGATCCGCGAGATCCACGAGTCGATGAAGAACACGCTGGTCGACCGCGTGATCGCGGCGCTCGGCTGTCCGGACACCCCGCTCACCCGGATGCGGTTGCGCGGATGGTGGTCGCTGACCGAGTCGCTCGCGATCGACCGGTTGAGCGAACCGGGGTTCTCCGTCGACGACGTCGTCGACTACGCGAGCAGGCTTTTGCCGGCCGTCCTCACCACCCCGGCCGACCGGTTCACAGACCCGGAATCTGAATCGTGACGCCGGGGAAGACCTCGATCTGCGGCGGCACCGGCACCGGCAACTGAACCGGCGGTGCCGGGATCGTGATCGGCGGAAGGTTCGAGAAGTCCGGAAGCCGGAGTCCCGGCGGGAGTGTTTCCTTTTCCTTCGGCTCCTCGATACCCGGGTCGGGCACCCCGGCTTGACCACCGATCGGGGCCGGCCACGGGAAGCTCTCGACCTCGGTGCCCGCGAGCGCGCGGTCCATCGTGCCCTTCCAGATGTCCGCCGGCAGGCTCGATCCGTAGATCGACCCGCCCCAGCTGTTCGTGATGGGACCGGCGTCGGGAGTTCCGATCCACACGGCGGTCGACAGGGACGGCGTGTAGCCGACCATCCATGCGTCCTTGTTGAGACCGGTCTCGCCGAGCTGGGTCGTGCCGGTCTTCGCCGCAGCCGGGCGGCCGCCGGCGAGACCGTGCCCGCGCGAATGCGCCGGGATGGGCAGCATCGCCTGCGTGGCGTTGTCGGCGACAGCAGGGTCGATGCGCTGTTCGGCGGGCGACTCCGGCCGGTCCAGAAGCACCACACCGTCTCCCGTGACGACCTTCTGTACGAAGTACGGCGCACGGTAGGTCCCCGACGCCGCGAGCGTCGCGTACGCCGACGCCATGTCGATGACCCGCGACTCGTACTGGCCGAGCACGATGCCGCCCTCCGGCGATCCGTCGGTGGTTCCCAGCGTCCTACCTTCCACTCCCGGAATGGTTTCCGGAATACCCGCCCGGTGTGCGATGTCGGCGATCTTCTGGGGACCGTTGTCCATCGACATCATGAGCCGGTAGAAGCTCGTGTTGAGCGAGCGTTTGAGTGCTTCCGCGATGGTGCAGCGTCCGCACGACTCGCCCTCGACGTTGCCGATCTCGAGATTGCCGATCTTCAGCGGAGAACTGTCGTACTTCGCGTTCAGCCCGATTCCCTCGTCGAGAGCGGCGAGCAACCCGAACACCTTGAACGACGATCCGGTCTGCAGGGGCGCCTGCGCGTAGTCGAAGCCCGCGCCGTCCTCGCCGCCGTAGTAGGCCCGCACGGCACCGGAGCGCGGATCGATCGAGACCACCGCCGTGCGGAGGTCGGGGTTCTCGCCTTCGAGCGTGCCGCGCGCGGAGTCGACGGCGGCCTGCTGGGCGACCGGATCGATGGTCGTGGTGATGCGCAGGCCCTCGGTGTTGAGCACCTGCTCGCTGATGCCGGCCTGCGACAGTTCACGGAGCACCTGAGACCGGATCAGTCCTTCCGGTCCCGTTGCCTGGCTGGCGAGGGCGAGCGAGTTCGACGGCACGGTGTCCGGGAAAACCTGTGTCGCCCGCTCGGTTTCGTCGAGCACTCCCATCCCGACCATGCCGTCGAGCACGTAGTTCCAGCGCTCTTCGACCGCGAGGCGGTTGTACTCCGGATCGAGCCTCGACGGCGTCTGGATCACACCGGCGAGCACGGCACCTTCGGCCACCGACAGCTCACCGACGGTCTTCCCGAAGTACGCCTGCGACGCCGCTGCGATTCCGTACGCGCCGCGCCCGAAGTAGATCGTGTTGAGGTAGGCCTCGAGAATCTCGTCCTTCGACCATTCGCGCGCCATCTTGGTGGAGATGACGAGTTCGCGCATCTTGCGGTCGAGGGTGCGGTCGGCGCCGACGAGAACGTTCTTCACGTACTGCTGCGTGATGGTGGAACCACCACCCGCGCTTTCCTTACCCATGACGTTGTCGCGGGCCGCGCGGGCGAAGCCTGTGATCGAGAAACCCGGGTTCGTGTAGAAGTTGCGGTCTTCGGCCGACAACACCGCGTTGCGGACGTGCACGGGCACGTCGTCGATGGTGATCTCGACGCGGTTCCCTTCGGGCGGCACGACCCGCGTGATCTCGGTCGTGTCGTCGGCGGCATAGATCCGTGCGATCTGGTTCGTCTTCAGGTCGGCCGGACGCGGAACCTCCGTCGCGGTATACGACGACATGAAGAACCCCGCGGGCACGATCACCAGAAGCGCGACGACGGCGAGCACTACCCACCGCACGATCCGCCACCGACCTGCGCGCGCGGACTTTGTAGAACCGTTCCTGCCGGTTGTGTGCCTGTTCGAGGAAGTCACTCGTATCACTTTCTCCGGAATCGGGGCGGGCAGGGCAATTCGCACCCGACTAGGAATGGTACGGAAGTGTCCGGCACAGATGATCTACGAGCAGATCAGGAGCCGGTGCGCCGCCACGCCCGGAACGCGAACCACCACGCCACCGCGAAGCCGAGGAGCACCAGCGACGGCACGATCCCCGGCGCCGAAGTACGCATCTCGGCCACCGCGCCGACCACCGCCAGCACGGTGAAGACGGTGAGAAAGCCCAGGAGCATCTCGAGTCGCTGCCGTTTCGGAAGACGTTTCACGACTTGACGCCACCTGCGGTCAGACCCGAGATGATCCGGCGCTGGAACAGCAGAACCATGATCACGAGCGGCACCATCACGAGTGTGCCGCCGGCCATGATCGACGCGTACGGGGTGACGTACGGGTCGGTTCCGGTGAAGCGGGCCATCGCGACCGTCACCGGTGCGGTGCGTTCGCTCGAGAGCTGCGACATCAGCAGGTACTCGTTGACGGTCGCGATGAACGCGAGGATCGCGGTGGTGAACAGCGCGGGAGCCGCCAGCGGGAGCATCACCAGGCGGAAGGCCTGCCCGCGGGTGGCACCGTCCATGCGGGCGGCCTCTTCGAGTTCCCAGGGAAGGTCGGAGAAGAACGACGTGAGCGTGTACACCGTCAGTGGCAGCACGAAGGAGATGTTCGGGATGATCAGGGCCTGGTAGCTGCCGATCCAGCCGATGTCGGTGAACAACTGGAACAGCGGCGTGACGAGCGCGACGACCGGGAACATCGACGCGCCCAGGATGATGCCGGTGACGAAGTATTTGCCGCGGAACTCGAACCGTGAGAGCGCGTATGCCGTGAACACGCCGATGAGCAGTGCCACCGCAGTGGTCGCGCCCGCGATGATCACGCTGTTGAGCAGCGCCCGCGAGAAGTTGACCTTGGCTGCGGGGTCGAGGGCATCCGCGAAATTCTGCAGCGTCGGATTCGACGGGAAGAGCGAGGTGCTGAAGGTGTCCTTCGGGTCCCGCAGGGCCGTGACGATCATCCAGTAGCACGGCGCAAGGCCCCACACGACGATGATCGCGACGCCGAGGTAGGTGCCCATCGAGCGCCACCTCGGTTTGGACGTGCGCGGGGCGGTCATGCCACCTCTCCCTTCCGCTGCTTCTCCTGGGTACTCACCGCGTTGGCGCCCAGGAACCGGACGAGGACGAATGCGCACGCGAAGATGATGAGGAACGTGATCGTCGACAGCGCGGAGGCCGAGTTGGCGCCCTGCCTCATCTGGTCGACCACGAGCACGGAGATCGTGGACGTCGCCGGGTTGGAGCCCATCATGATCGCGGGCAGGTCGTACATACGCAGCGCATCCATCGTGCGGAACAGGATTGCGACCATCAGTGCGGGCTTGACCAGCGGCAACGTGATCTGCGTGAAGCGTTGCCACGCATTGGCTCCGTCGACCTTCGCGGCCTCGTAGACGTCGGACGGGATCATCTGCAGGCCGGCGAGAATGAGCAACGCCATGAACGGCGCGGTCTTCCAGACGTCGGCGACGATGATGGCGAACCGGGCGGGCCACGGATCGGCCGTCCACATGATGTCGGTGCCGAGCAGTTTGTTGGCGATTCCGTCGTTGGCGAAGATGAAGAACCACAACTTGGCCGTGACGGCCGTGGGAATCGCCCACGGCACCAGGACCGAAGCGCGCAACAGACCCCGGCCGCGGAACGACTTGGCCATCACCAGTGCCATCGCGAATCCGACGACGGTTTCGAGCGACACGGTCACGACCGTGAAGAAGAACGTATTGAAGATCGACTGCCAGAACTGGGAGCCGAGTGTCCCCGGGGGGCACGGGATCGTGCCGGTGGCCGTCCCGCAGGTCTGGGTGATCCAGCGCGTGTAGTTCTCGATCCCGACGAAGCCACCGGTGACGAATCGTCCGGTCTCGGGGTCGAGCGTCTTCGCGTCGCCGTGCACCGACATCCACACCGCTCGGCCGAGCGGATACAGGATGATGACGGCCAGGACGATCATCGACGGAGCGATGAACATCCATATCGGGATCGTGCGTCGCTTCTTCACCACCGGTACGGGGGCGTTGGGCACACGATGCCGTCCACCGACACGCCCGCGGTCGGGACCTGACGTGGTCCCGACCGCGGCGTCGTGTGGCGGATCCGCGGGAATACCGACCTGCGGTTCTGCCATGTGAACTGCTCCTAGAGCATCAGTTGCCGGCGGTTGCGATGCCGGCCGAGGTGTCGTCCAGCGCCTGCTGAACGGTCTTCTCACCGCGGATCGCGGCGTAGGAGTTGTCGGAGATCGCCTTGGACACGGCCGAGTAGTACGGCGACGCCGGACGCGGCTTGGCAGCCTCGAGAACTTCCTTCAGCGTGGTGAAGTACGGGTACTGCTCGATGATCGCGGCATCGTCGTAGACCTCGGCGAGGACGGGAGCCCCACCGGCTTCGGCGTAGTACAGCTGCGACTGGCGCGTCTGCATGAACTCAAGGAAGTCACGCGCGGTCTCCGGGGCATCGCTGAATGCGCTGATGCCGACGTTGTAACCACCGAGCGTGGACGCGCCCGGTCCGTCGACACCCGGGAGGACGGCGATGCCGTACTTGCCGGCGATCGAGGAGCTCTCACCGTCGGTGTAGAAGCCGGGCCAGGTGCGCAGGAACATCGCCTCGCCGTTGCCGAACGCGGTCTGCGACTCGCCCTCGGTGTAGGTCTGTGCCGCAGCCGGGATGATGTTGTCCTCGAACGCGTCGACGATGAACTGCAGGCCTTCCGCGGTCTGCTCGTCGATTGCCGGTGCGAGACCGTCTTCTCCGACGAAGGAGCCACCGAAGCCGTTGACGATCTCGGTGACGTTGACCGTCAGGCCCTCGTAGTTCTTGAACTGGCCGATGTAGCACGCGATGCCGGCTTCTTCGGCCTTCGGGCACTCGGCCTTGAGGTCGTCCCACGTGGCGGGCGCCTGGTCGACGAGGTCGGTGCGGTAGTAGAGGAACGCACCGTTCGTGTTCTTGGGAGCCGCGTACAGCGTGCCGTTGTAGGTGCCGGACTCGACGGTCGCGGGCAGCAGGCCCTCGGTGTCGATCGCGTAGTCGCCCTCGAGGGGACGCAGCCATCCGTTCGCGGCGAACTCGGCGGTGTTGGTCACGTCGACGGCGATGAGGTCGTACTCGTCGCTGCGCGCCTGCATCCGCTGCGCGATGTCGTCGTACTGGTCGTTGGCTTCCGTCGCGAGCGGCTTGAACGTCACCTGCTCGTCCGGATGTTCGGCGTTCCAGTCGGCGATGATGCTCTCGAGCGCCGTGTTCAGGGGGTCCTGCCCCTCGACGATCGTGATCGGCCCGCGGCCACCGGCCGCTGCGGCACTCGTGTCGCCGTCGTCGCTACCGGCGCTGTCGTCGGATGAACACCCTGCGAGGACGAGCGCTGTCGCCGCCGTCGCAGCGATGGCAGCTCTGCGCATCGCCTTCGTGTTGAGAATCATCAACAATCTCCCCATTCGAGGTCGGAAAAAACGCGCCGGTAACACGAAGGTCACCGACATAGGGCACTACTGTGGCACGCGCCACCGCAAAAAGTCGGCATTCCGCCCATCCCGGACCGGTCGGTGTCGGGGTTCATCTCCCCGGAAACTCAGCCGATCCGTGTTCCGTCCGAGGCCTTGAACACGTGGACCTGCTCGGGATCGAAGCGAAGGTGCACGCGCTCGCCCTTCTGCGGCGGGCTCCGCCAGTCGCTGCGCGCGACGATCTGATGGTCGCGGCCACCGACGACCGTGCGGCCGTAGACGTACGCCTCGGACCCGAGTTCCTCGACGACGTCGACATCCATCGGCAGGCCCTCGCTCGAGATCTCGAGGTGCTCGGGACGGATGCCGAGCGTGACCTCCGACTCGGTGACCTGACCGACCACGTCGCGGGGGACGGGCACAGTGAATTCGCCGACCATCACGCCGCGATCCCGCACCGGAAGCCGGAACAGGTTCATCGCGGGGGACCCCATGAATCCGGCGACGAAGACGTTGGCGGGCTTGTTGTAGAGCACCCGCGGCGACGCGCACTGCTGCAGCACGCCTTTGTCGAGCACCGCGACGCGGTCACCCATCGTCATCGCCTCCACCTGGTCGTGGGTGACGTAGACGGTGGTGGTGTTGAGCCGGCGCTGCAACTGCGCGATCTGCGTGCGGGTCTGCACGCGAAGTTTGGCGTCGAGATTGGAGAGCGGTTCGTCCATCAGGAACACCTGCGGTTGCCGGACGATGGCGCGGCCCATCGCGACGCGCTGCCGCTGACCACCGGAGAGCGCCTTGGGCTTGCGATCGAGGAACGGCTCGAGGTCGAGCATCTTGGCGACCTCGACCACGCGCTCCCGGATGTCGCTCTTGGGTTGCTTCGCGAGTTTGAGCGCGAACCCCATGTTCTCGGCGACGGACATGTGGGGATACAGCGCGTAGTTCTGGAAGACCATCGCGATGTCGCGTTCCTTCGGATCCTGCGCGGTCACGTCGCGGTCGCCGATGAGGATGCGTCCGCTGTGCACCTCCTCGAGACCCGCGAGCAGGCGCAGGGAAGTGGACTTGCCACACCCCGAGGGCCCGACCAGGACGAGGAATTCCCCGTCCTCGATCTCGAGATCCAGCGAATCGACCGCGGGTGTACTCGAGCCCGGGAACAGGCAGACCGCCTTGTCGAAGGTCACCGAGGCCATCGCAGATCCTTTCCGAAGCGGAACACAGTCACGTGCGGTACGGAAATCTACCGTGTTTGTCGCGTATTTCCGGTACGCGGCGCGAAGTCGTCGTCGTCGCCCCAGACCTGGATTCCGCGGAGGCCGGGAACGTCCCCGCGGTGGAACACCGGATCGCGTCCCTGCTTCCGCTGGGCGGTGTAGTTGTGGAACAGCGCGTAGGCGATGCCCGAGAGCGGGATCAGCGCTATCAGGTTGACGATCGCCATCACGCCCATCGACAGGTCGGCGAGCGCCCACACGAGGGGTACCGATCCGATCGCCCCGAGAAACACGCAGAGCACCACTGCGCTGCGCAGGTACGGCAGCGCCCTGCGCGTCCCGGTGAGAAATTCGATGTTCGATTCGCTGTAGTAGTAGTTGCCGATGACGGAGGTGAACGCGAGAAAGAAGATCATGACGGTGAGGAAATGCACCGTCCAGTCGCCCAGTTGCAGCGACAGCGCGTTCTGGGTCATCGCGGCACCCTCGAGACCGCCGCCGAACTCGGGCTCGGACAGCAGGATGATGAACGCGGTGATCGAGCAGACGAGCCATGTGTCGAAGTACACGCCCAGGCTCTGTACGAGGCCTTGCTTCACAGGGTGTGAGACGGACGCGGTGGCGCCGGCGTTGGGTGCCGACCCCATACCGGCTTCGTTCGAGAACAGGCCTCGCCGGATGCCGTTCATGAATGCGGCACCGAATCCGCCGCCGACGATCTCGCGGATCCCGAACGCGTTCTCGAAGATCAACCGGAACATCCCGGGCACCTCGCCGACGTTGAGGATCACGACCACGACGCCGATCACCAGATACGCGGCCGCCATGACCGGCACCACGACCTGCGACACCGACGAGATCCGCCGGACGCCACCGAAGATCACGGCGGCCACGCACACCGCGACCCCCACCCCCACGGCGACCTGCAGACCGAAGGTCTTCTCACCGACCGATCCGGCGACCGCATCGACGATCGAGTTGGTCTGCACCGCGTTGAACACGAAGCCGTAGGTGATCGTGATGATCACTGCGAAGATCATTCCCATCCAGCGCTTACCGAGCCCGTACTGCATGTAGTACGCGGGTCCGCCGCGGTATGCGCCTTTGTCACGCACTTTGTACAACTGCGCGAGCGTGGATTCCAGGAACGCCGTCGACGCTCCGATGAGCGCCATGGCCCACATCCAGAACACCGCACCCGGGCCGCCGAGGCTGATCGCGATGGCGACCCCGGCGACGTTGCCGGTACCGACGCGGGACGCCGCCGAGATCGAAAAGGCCCGGAATGCGGAGATGCCCTCTTCCCCGTCGGGGAGTCGCTCGGGCTTCTCCACGATCGAGCGCAGCATGTCCGGAATCAGCCTGATCTGGATGAACCGGGACCGGATCGTGTAGTACAGACCGGATCCGATGAGCAAGGCGATCACGGCATACCAGAACCGGTCGTTGACCGCGGTGACAGAATCGACTGCGACGTCCATCCTGCCGATCTTGGGCTGTTCGCGGATATCCCGCAGCGCTTTGAGGTCAGCACACCGCGTCGGTGCGACGGCCTACCCTTCTCTGGTGAGCTCGGACAAGATGTTGACCCGGATAGGTGGCCTGCTGAGACAGGCGGAGTCCACGGACAATGCCCATGAAGCCGACGCATTCATGGCTGCTGCCCAGCGCCTTGCAACCGCTGCGTCCGTCGACCTCGCGATGGCGCGTGCCCACACCGGCGCACGGGAACGCCGGGCCGGGCCCGTGCAGCGACTGGTCACCATCGGAGAGGTCGGCAAGAAAGGACTGCGCACGTACGCGCAACTCTTCCTCGCCATCGCTGCTGCCAACGACGTGCAGTGCGACATCACGGCCACGTCGACCGTCATCTTCGCGTACGGCTTCGCCGAGGACATCGACGTGTGCGAGGCGCTGTACTCGTCGCTGCTCGTCCAGATGGTCCGCGCGTCCGACGCGTATCTGCGGTCCGGCACCTACCGCAGCGAATCGACGGTCCGCACCGTCGTCGAGCGACGCGGTGGGCGCGAGGTCAGGACACGGGTGCGCAAACCGATCGCTCCCGTCACCGCGAGGCTCAACTTCCAGTCGGCCTTCGCGGCCCGTATCGGGGAGCGACTGGCCGAAACCAAGCAGGAGACCGAGAAGGAAGCCGTGTCGGCGTCGCCGGGAACCGACCTCGTCCTCCGCGGGAAAACCCTGGAGTTGCGCGACTTCTACCGCAGCACGTCGCAGGCGCGGGGGAGTTGGCGAGGGAATCGTGCCCCGTCGGCACGCTCGACCGATGCGCAGCGCGCCGGCGACCGGGCCGGGCGTGCGGCCCGCCTCGGTACGGCACCCGAACTTCCGTCGTCGCCGAGGGGGCTGGAGGAATGACCCGGGTGCGCGACGTCCACAAGTCGGCAGTGTACGAGTCGGAATCGTTGGTGCGCCGCATGTTCGATCTCGCCGATGAACGCGGCCTGCGCACCGTCGACGTGGCCGGGTCGAGCGTGACGCTGCCCGTCGAGCGCCGGTTCGCGTCTCTCGACTCCGTGCAGCGGTACGTCGATGCGGTTCTGGCACTGGACTGGGTGCGTGCTCGCTGGCCGCGTGCCGCGGTACCCGTCCACATCCGGGCCCGCTCCGGAAACACCGCGGCTCATTACGAAAACGATTGCGCCACAATTGCGTTGCCCGAGCACAACGCCAACCACGCGTGGGCGTTCCGGGAACTCGTGGTCTTGCACGAACTCGCGCACCATCTCAATCCCCAGGATCCGGACGACCCGACCGAAGCCGCACACGGTGCCGGGTTCGTCGATCGGTTCCTCACGCTGGTCGGGGAAATCGTGGGCCCGGAAGCAGCTTTCGTTCTCCGCGCGACCGGGATCACCGGAAACGAACAGCGCGCCTGACGAACAGATCGTCAGGCGCGCCGTCGATGCATTTCCGTGCTTCACACCCCGGCGATCTCCACCCGGTCGTAGGACGTCAGGCCACCGGAGAGCACCCGCAGGTGGTCGTCCATCGTGCCGAACGTGTGCTCGATCGCGGTGAGACGGCTCAGGTAGTGACCGATGGAATGCTCGGCGGTGACCCCGATACCGCCGTGCATCTGCACCGACTCCTGCCCGACCTTGCGGGCGGACCGTCCCACCTGCAGTTTCGCCCGCGAGGCGATCACGGGGTCGACGATGCCGTCGGCCAATGCCATCGTCGCGTACAGGCTCATGCTGGCCGCCAACTCGTACAGCACGTACATGTCGGCGGCGCGGTGTGTCAACGCCTGGAACATCGACAGCGGCACTCCGAACTGCTTGCGCTGCTTGAGGTAACTCGTCGTCAGCTGCACCGAGGCGTCGATCGCCCCGACCGCCTCGGCACACAGCGCGGCCTGTGCCCGGATCACCGCCGCGCCGACCGCTTCGGAGGCATCGGTGGGCTCGCCGAGCGGCTGTGCCGCCACGTTTTCGAGTACCACCTGTGCGCCGCGTCGTTCGTCGTTGGTGCGGTAGACGGTGCGCGTGACACCCTCTGCTCCGGCATCGACCAGGAACAAGCCGACACCACCGTCGGGAAGCTTCGCGGACACGACGAAGATGTCGGCGCAATCTCCGTGCAGCACAGGGTTCTTGCGGCCGGACAGCAGCCACCGGTCGCCGTCGCGGGTGGCCGTGGTGGCGACGTCGATCGTGGGCCAGCGGCTACCGGGCTCGTCGTGGGCGAAGGCCAGACGCAGCTCCCCTTCGGACAACCGGGTCAGGAGATCGGTTCGCTGTGCCTCGGTACCGACCTCGGCCACGAGACCACCCGGCAGGTAGACGGCAGCGAGCACCGGTTCGGGTGCGAGCGTGCGGCCGAGCTCGGTCATGACGGCCATGACCTCCACCGGTCCGGCGCCCATGCCGCCGTACTCCTCGGCGAACGGCAGCCCGAGCACGCCCAGCTCTGCCAGCTGCTTCCACACCTCGGGGCTCCACCCCAGGTCGGTGTCGGAGACCCGGTTGCGGGCTTCGACGTCGTACGCGGACGTGAGCATGTCGCGGACGGTCTTGCGGAGCAGATCCTGCTCGGTGTCGAGTTCGAAATTCATGTCCTGGGCCTCACAGTCCGAGAATCGAAGAAGCGATGATCGAACGCTGTACCTCGCTCGAACCGCCGTAGATGGTCACCTTGCGGGTGTTCAGGTAGGCGGGCGTGGTCAGCTGAGCCCATCCCGGCGAATCGATGTCCGTGGCACCGGTAGGCAGGGAGTCCGGTCCCGCGACATCGACGAGAAGCTCGGACGCCGCCTGCTGCAACTCGGAGCCCCGCATCTTCAGCAGCGACGACGCAGGATTGGGCTTGCCGTCGGCAGACCCCGCAACCACCCGCAGCTGCGTCAGTTCGAGTGCGAGGAGTTCGTTCTCGAGTTCCGCCAGACGCGCGGCGAAGAGCGGATCGGACAGCAGCGTGCCGTCACCGAGCGTGGTCTCGGCCGCGAGACTCTTCGCGCGAGCAAGCTTGACCTTCGTGGCACCGACGCGCGCGATACCGGTGCGTTCGTTGCCGAGCAGGAACTTGGCCTGGGTCCAGCCCGTGTTCTCTTCACCCACAAGGTTTTCGGCGGGAACGCGAACGTCCTCGAAAAACATCTCGTTGACCTCGTAGCCACCGTCGATCAGTTTGATCGGGCGACGGGTGACGCCGGGTGTGTTCATGTCGATGAGCAGCATCGAGATACCGGCCTGCTTCTTCACGTCCGGATTGGTGCGGACGAGGCAGAAGATCCAGTCGGCGTGCTGGGCGAGCGTAGTCCAGGTCTTCTGTCCGTTGACGATGTAATCGTCCCCGTCGCGCACCGCGCGGGTCTTGAGCGACGCGAGATCCGATCCGGCTTCGGGCTCGGAGAACCCCTGGCACCACCAGATGTCGAGATTGGCCGTGGGGGGAAGGAAACGCTCTTTCATTTCCTGCGAACCGAATTGGGCGATGACCGGACCGATCATCGAGGCGTTGAACGGCAGCGGATCGGGCACCGACGCCAACTGCAACTCGCTGAGCCAGATGTTGCGCTGCATGGGTGTCCAGTCCTGGCCACCCCACTCGACGGGCCAGTTCGGAACGGCGAGGCCCCGATCGTGCAGGATGCGCTGAGTGGCGACGTAGTCGTCCTTCCCCAGCGGCTGGCCGGCAGCGACCTTTGCGCGCACGTCGGCCGGGATCTCGGTGGTGAAGAAGGTGCGCAGTTCGTCACGGAAAGCGCGCTCCTCCTCGGTGAGCTTCAGGTTCATGGGGGCCTTCCGTCACGTGTGGTGGCAATGGATCATGAGCGCCCGGCAACTCCGCACCCTTCGCGGAACTGTGGCGCCCAACACAATGCAAAACTAACCTTACATCGTTAGTTCGTCCAGATCGGCGCGGAAAAGGACCCTCATGGCACGACCCCGCACGCCCCTGCTCAGCCGGTCGCTCATCCGCGAGACCACGCTGTCACTCGTGGACGAGCACGGCCTCGACGCAGTTTCCATGCGCAGGATCGCAGCGGAACTCGGCGTGCGCGCACCGTCGCTGTACAGCCACTACGCCAACAAGGACGAGTTGTTCGACGACATCGCCGACGGCATCGCCGAAACCGTGGACGTGAGCGGCTTCGAGGACGGCGACTGGCGCCACGGCCTGCGCATCTGGGCGCGCTCGTACCGGGCGGCGCTCGCCGCCCATCCCAATCTCGTCCCGTTTCTCGCATCGAGTCCACGACAGCGTCCCGTCGCCCTCCACCACGCAGATTCCGTCCACGGAGGCCTGACCCGGGCAGGCTGGCCCCCGCGACTGGCGACCCTCATCGGAGCGTCGATCAAGTACATCGTCATCGGGTCGGCGATCACGTCGTTCGCGGGCAGTTTCGACGACCACATCGAGACCTACAACGCCCGCTATCCGCACCTCTCGCAGGCGCATCGTCTGCACGAATACGCGGCGGAGATCGATGTGGACAGTTTCGAACTCCTGCTGGAGTCGTTCCTCCGCGGACTCGAAGACAAATATCCCGGCATCCCGTAGACGTCGGCACCCATGTGGGGCCTGGGCAGCGCGAAGTCTGCAAGCGGTGCGGAGTGAGCGTCGGCGTCCTACGGTGGAACGATGACGCGCACCATACGCATCGGACTTCAACTTCAGCCGCAGCAACAGCCCGACTACAAGGTCATCCGCGACACGGTGCTCCGTGCCGAGGACGCCGGCGTGGACATCGTCTTCAACTGGGATCACTTCTTCCCGCTCTACGGCGATCCCGACGGCGCTCACTTCGAATGCTGGACGATGCTCGGCGCCTGGGCCGAGCAGACCGAACGCGTCGAGATCGGCGCACTGGTCACCGGGGGCGGTTACCGCAACCCCGATCTGCTCGCCGACATGGCGCGCACGGTCGACCACATCAGCGGCGGCCGCCTCATCCTCGGTATCGGATCCGGCTGGTTCGAGAAGGACTACGACGAGTACGGCTACGACTTCGGCACGAAGGGTTCCCGCCTGGACCTGCTCGCCGAATACCTTCCCCGCATCACCTCACGCTTCGAAAAACTGAACCCGCCGCCGACGCGGCACATCCCGATTCTCATCGGCGGTGGCGGACCGAAGAAGACCCTTCCGATGGTCGCGAAGTACGCCGACATCTGGCACAGCTTCGGCGAGTTCGACACGCACGTCGAGAAGTCGGAAATTCTGGCACAGCGTTGCGCCGATGTGGGTCGTAACCCCGACGACATCGAACGATCGACGGACTGGCCCGGCGTCGACAAGGCCGCGCTCTACGTCGAACAGGGCATCACCCAGTTCACCGTCGGCATCGGCGGCCCCGACTACGACCTCGCACCCCTGGTCGAGGCGATCGCCTGGCGGGACGCGAGCGCCGGTCTCGCCTGAAAACCCACGTCCCGAAAAACCCACGGGTAGGTGCTGTTACGTGGCGCACACGTGTCGGCACCTACCATGGGAAGTGCATGCCGCATCTACCGAATCTTCCACCGTGTACCTCCGACGACTGGGACGACGACCGCCGGCGACAACGGCTGCGTGCCACCCGGCTCGGCCACAGCGGGACCCGCTTCGGACGCGCGCGCGTAGCGCTCGCCCGGCTCGTATATGTGCTCGTACCACTGATCGTCCTGACCACCCTGTATTGGTCGTGGGACGTCGCACCCGTCCGTGAACAACTCGCGCTGACCCAACCCCAGGTCCACCAGGTCTACGACGCGGCGGACCGAGAGGATCTCGACACCGCCGTGGTCGATCTGGTGGGCCTGGGCAACCTCGATGCGACGCCCACCGCCGAGGCGTTGCCGGCGTTGAGCGAAATCGGTCAGGTGTGGTCGGTCCAATACGACAACAGCGGTCTGGACACCGCCGTCGTCAGCGACCTGATCCTCGAGCGTGCGGGTTGGTCGGGTGTGGAGAACATCGTCCTCGTCGGGCACAGCATGGGCGGCATCATCGCGCTGGAAGTCGCGCAGCACCTGTACGAGGAAACCCCGCTCGAGGTGACCGGCGTGATCCTGGATTGCACCCCGGTGGACCTCCACGCGGTGCGGGCCGAAAGCCGCAATGCGGGCGAAGACCTGCTCCGCTGGATCGGCTGGCTTCCCGGCGCACGCGAAAGCCGGCTCATGCGGATGACGGTCGAGATCGCCGCGCGGCAAGATCGTTTCGTCGTGCCGTCCGACCGCTGGTACCGGCGGATCGACACCACCGAACTGAGGAACGTGGTCGACGAAGTGCTGCGCGACAAGATCTTGTCGGACGACACCGCGAGCAACGGCCTGATCGAGTCACAGTTCCGCGCGATCGTCGCGTCGGGCGCCACCGACAATCTGCGCGCGCTCGCCGACCCCCGCGACGACAAGGTCCGGCCCGCCGTCGTCTTCCTGCGGCCCCGGCTCCCGCAGGACGATCCTGTCGTGGACGTCGACTACACCCAGCGCATTCTCGTCGACCAGGTCGGCGGCCCCGACGGAACGCTGCTCGTCTCGAAGCTCGGCCACGTCGGGCACGCGAATCCGATCCAGGCGCCCGCGGCGTACAACGAGGCGATCACCCGCCGGATACTCCCGTTCCTGGACTCGCGACCGGGTGCGAGCGCGGCGGACGGAGACGCGTCGACCGGTACGGTCACGCCCGACGGATCTTGATGGCGCCCAACGCTCATCACACGTTCATCTTCTCGTTCCCTCCCGATCGCGTACGACTCCTACGGTGCTCGGAGCCCCCCGAACCGAGGAGATATGCCCGTGGCCCGCACGCACCTGCCCCTGTTCCCGACGCACGACGGCAGTTCGTCCCGCGCGAACATCACCTGCCTGTACAAATGCGGCGACGCATGCTCGCAGAACGTGCCGAACACCTCCGGCGGTACCTATTTCGGTGATGTCGTGCGGACCGCGCTCTCACGCCGCGGGGTGCTGCGCGGCGGCGCGATGGCCGTGCTCGCAGTGGGTGCGGGAGGTGTACTCGCCGGTTGTGCGGACGACTCCGCGGCCGCGAGCAGCGGTGGAGAACTTGCCACCGGCACCGGCGCGGTGGATCTCGGACCCGCAGCCACCGGAACGGATTTCGCCGCGGTCGCCCCCAACACCGACGACGCCGTGACGGTACCGGCCGGGTACGAATCGGCCGTGGTCATCCGCTGGGGCGATGCCGTCCTGCCCGACGCTCCCACGTTCGACATCGACCGCCAGACGGCGGTGGCTCAGGAGAAGCAGTTCGGGTTCAACAACGACTTCGCCGGGCTTCTCCCGGTGGACGGTGTACCGAATACCTACCTGCTCGTCGTCAACCACGAGTACACCACCGAACCGTTCATGTTCGCGGGTTACGATGCGGAGAATCCCACCGAGGAACAGGTGCGGATCGGCTGGGCCAACCACGGTCTGTCCGTTGTCCAGGTCCAGGGTGAGCCCGGAACCGGGCGTCTGACACCGACATTCGGACCGTACAACCGGCGTATCACCGGAACCACCGAATTCGTCCTCACCGGACCTGCCGCCGGGAGCGAGTTGCTGAAAACCACGGCGGACCCGACAGGGACGCGTGTCGCGGGCACCCTCAACAACTGTGCGGGCGGCCTGACTCCCTGGGGCACAGTGTTGTCCGGTGAAGAGAACTTCAACCAGTACTTCGCGAACGCAGAGCGCATCACCGACCCTGTCGCCGCCGAACGACTGGCCCGGTACGGACTGGAAGGCGGCGAGACCGAACGGAAGTGGGAACGCTTCGACAAGAGGTTCGACATCGCCTCCGAACCCCACGAGGTGAACAGATTCGGATGGATCGTCGAGATCGACCCGTGGGATCCGCAGTCCGTCCCGGTCAAGCACACCGCGCTCGGACGCTTCAAGCACGAAGCGGCCACCGTGTACGTCACCGGCGACGGCACAGTGGTGGCCTACAGCGGCGACGACGAGCGTTTCGACTACATGTACAAATTCGTCTCGTCGCGGAAGATGCAACCCGGAGGTTCCCGGACCGCGGTGCGGCACAACATGACTCTGCTCGATGCCGGGACTTTGTACGTCGCCGAACTCAGCGGCGATCATCCGGACGCGATCGACGGTTCGGGTACACCCCCGGAGGGAGGCCGATTTGCCGGCACGGGCCGGTGGATCCCCTTGCTGCGCACCGAAGAAGACGGTCGTGGGGTCTCACTCGTGGACGGCATGAGCGCAGAGGAAGTCGCCGTCTTCACCCGGCTCGCAGGAGACAAGGTCGGCGCGACCGAGATGGATCGGCCCGAGGACTTCGAGCCTAACCCGGTGACCGGCAAGGTGTACGTCGCGCTGACCAACAACACCAAGCGCGGCACCGACGGTGCCGCCCCCGCCGACGAAGCGAACCCGCGCGTCAACAACAAGAACGGCCAGGTTCTCGAGATCGACGACGACCACGCGGGCACGTCGTTCACATGGAATCTCCTGCTCGTGTGCGGCGACCCGAACGAGGCGGACACCTATTTCGGCGGATTCGACCCGGCGCAGGTCAGTCCGATCTCGTGCCCCGACAATCTTGCTTTCGATCCCCACGGCAACCTGTGGATCTCCACCGACGGTAACGCTCTCGGTTCCAACGACGGCCTGTTCGCCGTCGTGCTCGACGGGCCGCGCCGCGGTGAGACGAAACAATTCCTCACCGTGCCGATCGGTGCCGAGACATGCGGTCCGATCGTGGACGCGGACCGCGTGGTCGTGTGTGTGCAGCATCCGGGGGAGACCGACGAGGCATCGTGGGACAGTCCCGCGTCGCACTGGCCCGACGGTGGCAACACCGCGCCACGTCCGGCGGTCGTCGCAGCATGGAAGTCGGACGGGCGACGCATCGGCACCTGATCGATCACGTCCGGCGCGCTACCCCAGCCAGTCCAGGACGGCAGCAGCCGTCCAGGACTGCTGCATGCTGCCCAGCGGCTCACCGGTGAACGGTTCGTAGTACTCCGCGAACGATCCGTCGCTCGCCTGGCGTAAACCCTCCGCCCGCAATATGTTCGAGCGCTCCGCCCAGCCGCGCCGCGCGAATGCCCACGAGAACAGCCACGTCATCACCGGCCACACCGGCCCGCGCCAGTACTCGCGGGACCGGAAGGCACCGGAGACGGGCGAGGCCGACGGCGGCACCGCGTAGCGCAGGTCGGGGTGTCCACAGAATTTCGGGCCCTCGAACGTGCGGAGCAGCGCCCGTTCGGCCTGCCGGTCGAGCCCACCGCACAGCAGTGGAGCGAACATCGCGAGAGTGTCTGTGGCAACCCATTTCCCGCTACGAAGGTCGAAGTCCTTCGCCGCACCGCTACGAGGGTCGGTGGTGGCGACGACTCCGTGCCGGAACCGTTCGGCCCAGCCGTACAGTTCGCGGACGTCCGCGTTGGGCCGGGAGTGCTCCTCGCCGATGTTGGCGAGAACGTCGCACGCCAGGGAGAAGATCGCGCTGACGAACACGTCCTCCACCGCGAAGCTCATCGTCTTGGCGAGTACGTCGTCCTCGTAACGCGCCGCCTTCATCTCTTCGAGCAACCACAGATAGCGGGCGTACTCGCTGTCACTGGGCCGCTCGGCGGGATCGGCGACGTGGTTGAGGTCCTCGCGCCGGAAGAGCGGGACGTCCCCCGCGGTGACATTCGCGTAGGCCAGATCCCACCGCGGCGAATTGTCCATCCCGGACTCCCACCCGTGGTACAGGGCAATGCGGCCGTTCCCGTCCAGGTCGCGGGCGTGGGCGAGCCACCGGTGCCACCGCATCAGATCGGCCCACCGGCGGTCCAGGAACTCCTCCGCGACCGCTCTCGTGCTGCGGCCGTGCCGCCTCGAGTTCTCCAGGATCCGCTGCACGGCGATCGCATGCACTGGCGGCTGGGTGATGCCCGACGTCTCCACCCCGTCGGGAGCATTGGCGGCGAGCTCGGACACTGCCCAGCGCGCCGGCCCGGGAAAATACCCGTCGACCCCGTTGGCGAACACGATGTGCGGAATCATGCCGTTCTTCCACTGCGCCGACAGCAGAGTGTCGAGTTCCACGACCGCACGCTCGACGCTCAGCGGCGCGAGCCCGACCGCCACGAACGCGGCGTCCCAGCTCCACATGTGCGGATAGAGCCGGGGTGCGGCGCTTGTCATGGATCCCAGGTCGTTGCCGCGCAGCAGATAAGCGGCGCGCGCAGCGAGCTGAGTCGGGGTGAATCCTCGGTCCGGCATCGTCTCATTCTCCGGCTTCCACGCCGATCCGCACGCCGGGCCGGACTGCGTAACACGCGCGATACATGCGGGACTAGGCTCGAAGAATGGGCAGGCAGCGAGGCGGACGGGCTGCAGCGACGCCGCGCCGCGGTAAAACCACGGATGTGTCGACGGGCCCCGTCGAAGGTGTGTACGACACCGACACCGGCACATGTGAGCTGGTCAAGGACCGATATCTACCCGACGGCTGGGTGCTCGAGGTCAACGGCGTACCCAGTTCCCACATCGACCTCAGCGACCCCACCCTCCTCGAATTCGAGTACATGCGCTGGATCGCGCTGCTCGTCGAGAGCCGATTCGCCACCGACGCCCGGCTCCGCGCACTGCACCTCGGCGGCGGGGCCTGCACGATGGCGCGGTACTTCGCGGCGGTGTACCCCGACGCGCGTCAGGTGGTCGTGGAGATCGACGGCCGGCTCGCCGAGTTGGTGCGGGAGTGGTTCGACCTGCCGCGTGCACCGCTGCTCCGGATTCGTGTCGGCGAGGCCCGCGCGGTCCTCACCACCCTCTCGGACGACAGCAGAGATCTCGTCGTGCGGGACGTATTCGCCTTCGATCGGACACCCGTCGCCCTGACGACGGTCCAGTTCACCCGCCATGCGCGTCGGGTGCTGTCCCCGGGCGGCATCTACGTCGTCAACTGCGGCGACACCCGCGACCTGACCACCGCGCGACGCGAAGCCGCCACAATCGGGTCCGTGTTCGAGCACCTGGCCGTCATCGCCGATCCCGCGATGCTCAAGGGCCGCCGCTACGGCAACATCATCATCGCCGGGAGCGATACGCCGCTCGACCGGAACCCTTCGCTGGCAAGGGATTTGCTCGGCGGTGCGGTGCCGGCCCATCTGTGGGACGACACCCAGGTGCGGCGGTTCGCGGCGGGTTCCCGGGTGATCGACGACAGCGAGGCGCCCGTCCGGAAGGCCGCACCGGCGGACTCCGGAACAAACGGGAAGCCGCAGGGGTTGCAGGAGTCATGACTTCCGTCGATTCGCCCGTGTTGCAGGTTTTCCCTCTGGGTTCCCAGTGGCAGACGATCGATCCGTTCCTCTTCGTCGCCCACCACGTGGACGCCTACCCGGCGGGCAACGCCGAACTCGGTCCCGACGCTTCGCTCGCCGGGCGGCCGATCGGTCAGGACTTCGGGAACCCCGAGGGCTGGAACGTGTACCACGGAACGACGGTCCCGGGATTCCCCCAGCACCCGCACCGTGGCTTCGAGACCGTGACATTCGTCCGCTCGGGCATCATCGACCATTCCGACTCGGTCGGGGCCACCGCGCGTTTCGGGGAGGGCGACACGCAGTGGCTCACCGCCGGCAACGGCGTGGTGCACAGCGAGATGTTCCCGCTTCTGCACCGGGACGCACCCAATCCCCTCGAGTTGTTCCAGATCTGGCTCAACCTTCCGCGCGAGTCGAAAACCGCGGACCCGCACTTCACGATGCTGTGGAACGATATGACCCCCATCGTCGCCTCCACGGACGCATCGGGCCGCACCACGCATATCCGGGTACTCGCAGGTGCCCTCGGCGACGCGGTCCCGCCTTCGCCCCCGCCGGCATCCTGGGCTTCCCGGCCCGACGCCGACGTCGCGATCTGGAACATCGACCTCTCGGCCGGAGCGGAGTGGACTCTTCCTCCTTCCGCCGGCACCGACACGCGGCGCGTGCTGTACGTCTACAACGGGTCCGCCGTCGAGATCGGCGGCACCCGGGTGGAGGCCGGGCACGGTGCGCTCGTCGACGCCACCGCGCCGGTGCTGCTCCGGGGCGGCGCGGACGCAACGCAGATCCTCATGTTGCAGGGCCGGCCGATCGGCGAACCGGTCGTGTCGTACGGACCGTTCGTCCTCAACGACGAGGCGGGCGTGCGCAAGGCGTTCGACGACTACCGCCGCACCGGATTCGGTGGCTGGCCGTGGGAATCCGACGGTCCCGTCCACCCCGCGGATTCGGGACGCTTCGCGCGCTACCCCGACGGGACACTCGAAACACCCTGAACAGCGGCACCTTCCGCGGCGGTCAGCTGAACTTCATCGCCCGGTCGACTCGTCCGAGCCTCATGGTCGGCAGATCCAGGAAATAGTTCTGGCGCATGAGCCAGGGACTGTGCGCACCCTGTTTGGGCAAGGTCTTCTCGGCACGGTGGATATATCCCGAGTTCAGTCCCAGCAGCGGTCTGCGCTCGCCGTCGCCGGTGTACGACGGTACGGCCGTGCGGTAGCCCTTCCGTCGCATGTAGCCGAGGACCCGGCAGACGTACAGGGACGCGAGGTCGGCACGGAGGGTCCACGACGCGTTCGTGTAGCCGATGCACATGGCGGCATTGGGGATTCCGTCGAGCATCGTGCCCCGGTAGATGACCTTGGTGGCAAGGTCGACCGGTTCGCCGTCGACGGTCATCGAGATGCCGCCGGCCGGCACCAGCCGCAGGCCGGTGGCGGGGATGAGGATGTCCGCCTCGAGTTCGGCGCCCGAACGCAAGCGGACGCCGGTCGCGGTGACCGTGCCGATGTGGTCGGTGACGATTTCGGCCCTACCCGTCCGCAGAGCACGGAAGAGATCGGCGTCCGGCACCAGGCACATTCGCTGGTCCCACGGGTCGTACGACGGGGTGAAGTGGGGATCGACGTGCGTGTCGTCGCGTAGCTGCCGCTCGGTGAGCAGGCGCAGTACCTTCCTCGCGAGCAGCGGTGCGCGACGGCAGAATTGGTAGAACCCCAAATTGGTCGCCACATTCTTGGTGCGCACCGCACGATGGGCGACGGAGCCCGGCAGGAAACGGTGGAGTCCACGTGCGAACCGGTCCCGCGCCGGGAGCGACATCACATACGAGGGCGACCGCTGGAGCATCGTCACGTGCGCGGCATGTTCCGCGAGGGCGGGTACGAGAGTCACCGCCGTCGCCCCGCTACCGATCACCACGACTTTCCTGTCGCGCCAGTCGAGATCCTCCGGCCAGAACTGCGGGTGGACCACTGTGCCGGAGAAGTCGTCCAATCCGGCGATGTCGGGAAGGTGCCCGGATTCGTAGCTGTAGTAGCCGCTGCACACGTAGAGGAACGAGCACGACCATTCCACGGTCTCGTCTGCGGTCCGGACCCGTACCGTCCAGCGTGCCTGCTCGGAGGACCACGATGCCTCGGTCACCTTGTGCCCGAATCGTATTCGTCGGTCGATGCCGTTCTCCGTGGCGGTGTCGCGCACGTACCGGAGGATGTCCGCTCCGTCGGCAATGGTTTTCTCCCCGCGCCACGGCCGGAACGGATAACCCAGGGTGTACATGTCGCTGTCGGAACGGATTCCCGGGTACCGGAACAGGTCCCACGTTCCGCCGATCGTGTCCCGGCTTTCGAAGATGGCGTAGCTCAGTTCCGGACACTGCGTCTGAAGCCGGTAACCGGCCCCGATTCCGGAGAGGCCTGCCCCGACGATCAGCACATCGACGTGTTCCACGGAAGTTCTACCCTTCGGTCCAGGCCAGCAGTTCGTCGACCGGCCACGTGTTGATCACCCGATCCGGTTCGACGCCCCGCTCGGCAGCGCGCTCACAACCGTAGCCCAGCCACGCGAGTTGCCCGGGAGCGTGCGCGTCGGTGTCGATGGAGAACAGGCAGTCGGTTTCGAGCGCAAGATCGATCAGACGTGACGGCGGATCGCGACGTTCCGGCCTCGAGTTGATCTCCACCGCGGTGCCGTGATCACGGCACGCCGCGAACACCTTCTCAGCGTCGAACTTCGATTCGGGCCGCTGCCCGCGGCCCCCGGTGACGAGTCGGCCCGTGCAGTGGCCCAGCACGTCGACGTGCGGATTCGCGACGGCCCCGAGCATGCGTTTCGTCATCACGTCGCGGTCGGCACGCAGGTGTGAATGCACGCTGGCCACCACCACATCGAGTTCCGCAAGCAGACCTTCGTCCTGATCGAGTGCTCCATCGTCGAGGATGTCGACCTCGATACCGGTGAGTATCCTTGCGCCTTCGCCCTTTTCGTTTATCGCGGCCACGATGTCGAGTTGGGTGCGGAGCCGCCCGGCGCTCAGCCCGTTCGCGACCGTCAGGCGAGGGGAGTGGTCGGTGAGCGCGAAGTACGCGTGTCCGATCATCACGGACGCGGCACGGTGCATTTCCTCGATGGAACTGCCGCCGTCCGACCAGTCCGAGTGGGTGTGGAGGTCCCCGCGAAGCGCCGCCAGCAACTCCTGCCCGCCCTTGCCTATCGGTTCGGCCTCCTCGCGCAACCGCGCGAGATACTCGGGAACACCGTCGAACGACTCCCGGATCACCGCCGCCGTCTTCGGTCCGATACCGGGTAGTTCCGTCCAGTTGTCGCGCCGCCGCCGTGACGCGCGCGCGACGTCGTCGAGACCGGCGACCACATCGGCCGCGTGCCGGAATGCCTGGACGCGGTAGGTGGCGGCATGTTCGCGTTCGAGATAGAACGCGACCTCACGGAGAGCGGTGACCGGATCCATCACTCCATTGTGGCTACGACGGTCCGTACCGTGGAGATCATGCCGAAATGTCCGCTTGTCCTCGTCGTCACCGCCGCCGGCGGCATGTCCGCGCTCGCCTGGGTGTCGGCACAGGTAGCGGTGCGGGCCGAGGGCCGGATGGTGGATATCGCCGATGCCCCGGTCGCCCCCGTGGTGATCGTGCCGGGTGCGCGGGTGCGCGCGGGTGTCCCGATGACGTACCTGAGGGGACGCCTCGACGCGGCGATCGAACTGGTCCGGGGCGGACGGGTGCGTGCCGTGCTGGTGTCGGGCGACGCGGCGGGCAGATCCGGCGACGAGATCGCGGCGATGGTCCGATACCTCGTTGTCCACGGCGTCGAGCGCGATCGAATCGTCACCGATCCGTACGGCCTCGACACCTACGACACCGCGCGGCGAGCGGTGGAAACCTACGGGGTCCGGGAGGCGCTGATCGTGACGCAGTCGTTCCACCTTCCTCGCGCCGTCGCCCTGTGCCGCCGGGCCGGTATCGACATCACGGGCGTACGGGCGAACGGGGACGTCCGCGCAATCACCCACATCCGGAACCTTCTCCGCGAGCACCTGCTCTCACGGCCGAAAGCGTTCCTGGAGTTGCGGTTCCCGCGCGACCCGCTGGTGAGCACACCGCCCGACGACACGCTCGCCGAAATCCTCGCGGTGCACTGACGCCCGGCCGGCGGGTGCCGTCGCCGAACCGCGGGACAGCTCATAGTGTGGAGCCATGCGCCCAACAGCCCTCATCACCGGTGGCGGCCGCGGTCTCGGTGCCGCGATCGCCCGTGAACTCGCACCCACCCATGATCTTCTTCTCGGCGGACGGAGTCGTAGTTCTCTCGACGCCGTGCTCGCCGAACTACCCGGCACCACCGCGTGGCCCGTCGACCTTCTCGACCACGACGCCGTCGCCGCGTCGACCGCGGGTATCGACCGCCTCGACGTCCTCGTGCACAACGCGGGGATCGCAGAACTGGGAACCATCGCCGACGGGAACACCGCGCAGTGGCGCGACGCGTTCGAAAGCAACGTCATCGCGGTCGTCGAACTCACCCGTCTACTGCTTCCCGCACTGCGTGCGGCGAACGGGCATGTGGTGCTCATCAATTCGGGCGCCGGGTTGCGTGCGAACGCGGGTTGGGGCGCGTACGCGGCGAGCAAGTTCGCGCTGCGCGCATTCGGCGACGCGCTCCGGATCGAGGAGCCGTCGTTGCGCGTCACCTCTGTGCATCCCGGCCGGATCGACACCGACATGCAACGCGCGATCGTCGCGACGGAGGGTGACGAGTACGACCCGGATCGATTCCTGAAGCCGAGCACGGTGGCGAGGGCGGTGCGTCAGGCGATCGAGACACCGCGTGACGCGCAGCCCACCGAGATAGTCCTCCGCCCGTGGTGAACAGGCACGCCTCAGAACGGTAGGGGAATGATGACCGGCGGTGCGCCGGGGATCGGGATCTGGATCTGGGGCGGCGGGGGTGGCGGCGGAGGCGCCGGGGCCGGGGCCGGGGGCCGCGCAGGCGGTGGGGCGGGCGCCGGTTCGGGGGCCGGCGCCGGAGCGGGCGGCGGCGCGGGCGCGGGTGCCGGCGCTTGGACGGGTGGTGGGGGCGCGGGCGCCGGTTCGGGTGCCGGTGCCGGAGCGGGCGGGGGAGCAGGTTCTTGGACCTGAGCGCGTCGCTGCTCCGGTGACGGAGACGGTGCGTCATCGGTCGACGGCTCGGCCGACGGTGGCGGCGGCGCGGGCGCCTGCTTACCTTCACCGACCCGGACCGGGAGCATGCCACCGGTCATGATGTCGACGACCCGCAACTCCTCGACGGGTTTCTCGGCCGGTTGGACGACGAACAACCGCTCCGGATTCAGGCCCGGCCAGGTCCGGCCCTCGAGTTCGGCGTCGGCCCTCAGGACGGGCGACGACAGCGGGTTCCCGCGCGCGCATCGCACCCTGGGGACTCCGCGGTTGTCGACGAGCACGATCGTCCCCGTCTCGAGCACGGCTTGCACGGGAACCGCCGTGTTGTCGCGGTATTCGTGGAGCGTGACGCGGGTGTCGGCGCGGAGCAGCACCGGGCTGAGTTTCGAGATGTAGCCCCGGATGTCGGAGACCTCGAGCACGCTCCGCCACGCATCCGCCTTGGGACGGTCGCTCTCGAGAGTGTCGACCATGGCGTTCCGGTCGCAGAGGGTCCGGTCGAGACTTCCGCCGTAGAGAGCGGCCCGATCGCCCGGTACCGAAGGTGTCGAACCGTCGGCCGCCACCGGATCCCCGGTCTCTTCGACGACGTCGCGGGTGGGCGGCGGCACGGCGACCGGCGCCTGGGGTGGAAGCAGCGGGCCCGTCCACGGGTACTCGCCCTGCGACGTGGCGACCTGGAGTCGCACGGATGCGGGCTCCTCCGAGCCGCCCGAGCCACACGCACCCACCACGAGTGCGGTGAGGGCGAGCACCAGTCCGAATCCTCGCACTGTGTCGGTGGCCACGTCGTCATGTTAGGGGCGATGGGCTCCGGGAACGGGCTATTCGGAACTTCCGGTAGCAGAACCGACTTCGCCTACGAAGTGCAGCAACAACGCGTCGACTTCGCTACTCCGTTCCATTTGCAAGAAATGTCCGGCCCCGGTGAGGAGATGGACACCACGAAGGTCCGGTACCGCCGCGGCCATCCGCTCGAGCGCTTCGGAACCCGACATCGTGAGCACCGGATCCCGGTCGCCCGCAACGAACAACGTCGGCACCGTGATTTCGGCACCCTCGTATTCAGCGGACGCGAGCCAGTTCGCGTCGTATGCCCGGTACCACGACAATCCGCCGCCGAAGCCCGTCCGGTCGAAGACCGCGACGTACGTGTCGAGTTCCTCTTCCGTGAGCCACGCCCACGGAAGATCAGGTGCTGCGGGGAGCACGTCGAGGTATCCGTTCCCTTCGGAACGGTGGTTCCACACGTCCAGATATCGATGGTCGCCCGAGAGCGCGAAGAACAGTCGCTGCAGGAATTCGCGTGCCCGCGGGTCGAGTTCGGATTCGGCGACACCGTGTTCCTGGAAGTAGTGCAGGTGCAGGAAGTGGCGACGGGCCATCTTGCGGTACAGCGTGGTCGGACGCGCGGGCAACCTGTCCGGTGTGTACGGCACCGCGAGCAGGACCAGGCCCGCGACCCTCGAAGGATGGCGCAGCGCAACGGTCCACGCCGCGGGCGCACCGAAATCGTGACCGACGAAAACCGCCTCGGCGATTCCCAGGGCGTCGAGCAGTCCGACGAGACGGTCGGCGATCGCGACGGAGGTGTAGTCCTCGACCGCCGGTAAGCACTCGGTGCCGCCGTAACCCGGCATATCGGGCGCGATTGCCCGATAGCCGGCAGCGGCGAGCGCGGCGCTCTGATGCCGGAAGCTGAAACCGAGTCCGGGGAACCCGTGGCACATGACGACGGCGGGTCCGTCACCGTCGTCCTGGATGTTCCACGTGAAACCGTCGACCGTGACGGTGCGGGTGGTCATCAGGACGCCGGGACGGTCTTCATGTCCTCCTGGCTCCAGTACGCCTTCATGCTGGAAATCCTCGCCTCGTCGTCGAAGGTCATGACGTCGACGACCTCCATGACGAGATCCTGTTCGCCGAGGTGGGTGACGAGCCGGAAGAGGAAGGCCGCGTTGTTCTCCGCGATCTTGAGTTCGAGCACCTCGCCCGTCTGGGTCATTGGCTCGATCACCCCGTAGAACTCGCGCAGTTCCGCTTCGGTGGTATGCACCGGTGTGCCCACCGGGTCTTCGACGGTCGCGCCGGGCGCGTAGAGGGCCAGCACGTCGTCGACCGTTCCCTTCGCCACCGAGCGGACGTAGTTCTCGACCGTGGTGCGGATCGCGTCACGGGTGGGTGCCATAGGTGTGCCCCTTCAGTTTCTAGAACGTGTTCCACCGTGGAGGTTAGAGTACGACTCGCCATCCGAACAGGGCCTGCAGACACCGATCCGGCCGGCGGACGTGCCATGCTTACCCCCGTCACCGACGGTTTCACCCGCGACGCCAGGAGCCCGATGCCCGAGACCCTCGCCTTCACCCTCGACGGACACGCCGGCGCGCTCGCGGCCCGGCAGTGGGGGACGGCGACACCGAGTTACATCGCGCTGCTGTGCCACGGTTACGGCGAGCACGCCGGCCGCTACGACCACGTCGCGGCGCGGTTGGTCGCCGACGGTGCCGCGGTGTACGGCGTCGACCACGCAGGTCACGGCCTCAGCGACGGCGAGCGGGTCCTCGTGTCCGACTTCGAGAAGGTGGTCGACGACTTCCGCCTCCTCGACCTCACGGCGCGGCGCGAACACCCCGGGCTTCCGGTCGCACTGATAGGGCACTCGATGGGCGGCATGATCGCCGCCCGGTACGCGCAGCGATTCGGAGACGAACTTGCTGCCGTCGTGCTTTCCGGCCCGGTTCTCGGCACCTGGGCGGTGGTCGACGAGTTGCTGGCCGCCGACGAGATCCCCGATACCCCTATCGATCCCGCGACGCTCTCGCGCGATCCCGAGGTCGGCCGCGCATACGTCGACGATCCGCTGGTGTGGCACGGCCCCTTCGCTCGTCCCACCCTCGAAGCCTTGAAGAACTGCCTGGATCTCGTCACCTCGGCCGGTGCGGTCGACACCGTGCCGATGCTCTGGCTGCACGGCGAGGACGACAGGCTCGTGCCCCTCGACGGCACCGCCGGTGGATGGGCCACCCTGGCCGGTACCCGGTCGTCGTCGAAGGTCTATCCCGGCGCGCGGCACGAAATCTTCAACGAGACCAACCAGGACGAAGTTCTGACCGACGTGCTCGACTTCGTACATGCCAACCTCCGGGACGCTCACACATCCGCGTGACACCCGGGTTAATTTCCCGACGATGGAGGATTGAAGCGCCCCTTTCGCGGATATCCCCTCGAGAACCACTTTCTCGTGGATCCATCGGAAGGGAGTACCCGTGGCCGAAGAGGATGCATCACACAGAGCCCGTACCGGGTTGAGGAAATCCGTCGTCGGCAAGTTCAAGGAATTCACCGGCGCGCTCACGCGCAACAATTCCCTGACGACGGAAGGCCGCCTCGAACAAGAGGAGGCCGCCAAGCTGAAAGAAGCGGACACCTCCGCCCGAATGGCCGAAGCCGAGGCGAAGCAGGCCACCGAGCATCTCGAGGCGGTGCACGACGCGGGCCGCCAGGAACGTGAGGCGGCAGAACGCCGCGCCGACGCCACCGAAACCCGTGCGCAACAGGAAGCCGAGTTGCGCAAGCAGCAGGCCGAACGCGAACGGCAGGAACACGTCGCACGCGAACAGGCCAAGGCCACGCGCGACGCGGCAATCGACGAGCAGCGCGCCCGCGCACAGGAGAACGCCGAGGCTGCCGACGTTGCCGCAGACGTGAATGCGGCACACGCCGAACACGGCACCGCCGTGAACGACGCCGAACGCGCGCGCCTCGAAGCAGAACAGGAACGTCGCAGGGCCGAGGCTCTCGAACAAGCGCTGGACGAACACGACCGCTGACCCCGGGGCAACTGCCCGGGCACCCGTGTTCGGCGACCTCGGATTCGTACGGACCACAGAACCGGAGACTGGAGTTGTGCCCATGGACCTGACCGCCTTACCGAAAAGCGTTCTACGACTGCAATACCGGGTCGCCCGATTCCCACTCGGTGTGATCGAACGGCAATTGCGGTTCCTTCCGTCCGACGCGATGCCACGCCTGATGTACGAGCGAGGCCTGGGCATGCTCGACGGCATCGTCGGCAGCGTGGTCGGCGACGAGGACATCGCCACCCGTGGGGCACTCACGAACGAACGTGCTCAGGCAGTGCTCCGTGCCGAGGAACTCGACAGGCGTGCCGCCACCGAAAAGCAGGCGGCCGACGCGCAACTCAGGAACGCTCACGAGCGCGCAGCCGACGAACGGGAGGAAGCGCGCACCAAACGCGAACAGGAAGTCGAGCAGGCACGCACCGAGCGCGCCGAACGTGAGAAGCGGGCGGCACAGGAGGCGGCACAGAAGAAGGCCGCCCAGACCGCCCAGGCCACGCGGCAGGCCGAGAAGCAACGTCAGTCCGCCGAAGCGACGAAGCGGAAGCAGCAAGCGGCCGTTCGGGAAGCCGAGAAGCAGGCGTCCGAACCCGCGAAGATCACGCTGGAAGATGCCGTCGCCAAGAAACTGGAGTCCAAGAAGGCCGAGGAGCACGCGAAGAAGGCGGGCAATCTCGCCGACGCGGAAAAGGCTTCCCGGAAGTCGTAATTCGACAGTAGACCGGTGCCCGGCAGCCTACGTGGCTGCCGGGCACCGGTCCGTTCGGATGCGTTCGGCTACTTGACGACGTTGACCATCTTGCCCGGCACGACGATCACCTTGCGGGGCGCCGCGCCTGCGAGCAGGTCGACGATCTTCTCGTCCGCCAGTGCGGCGGCTTCGATGGCGTCGGGTTTCGCGTCGGCCGGCACCGTGATGCGGCTGCGCACCTTGCCGTTGACCTGGATCGGGTACTCCACCGTGTCCTCGACGAGCCACTTCTCGTCGGCGGCGGGGAACGGCCCGTGCGCCAGCGATTCGGTGTGTCCGAGCCGCGACCACAGTTCCTCCGCGAGGTGCGGTGCCACCGGGGCGAGCATGAGCACGAGCGGTTCGACCGCGGCACGCGGCGCACCCGCCGGGTACTGCTTGGTCAGGTGGTTGGTGTACTCGATGAGCTTGGCGACCGCGGTGTTGTCCCGCAGATGCGCGTAGTCGTCCGAGACTCCCGCCACCGCTTTGTTGAGCGCGCGCATGGTCTCGTCCCCGGGCGTCTCGTCGGTGACCCGCACGTCGCCGGTCTCCTCGTCGACCACCAGACGCCACGCACGCTGCAGGAAGCGGGACGCACCGACGACGTCCTTGGTCGCCCACGGACGCGACTGGTCGAGCGGACCCATCGACATCTCGTACACGCGGAGCGTGTCGGCACCGTAGTCCTGGCAGATCTGGTCGGGCGCAACGGAATTCTTGAGCGACTTGCCCATCTTTCCGTACTCGCGGGCGACTTCCTGCTCACCGCTCGGGCCGGCCCAGAAGAACTTGCCGTCACGTTCGACGACCTCGTCTGCCGGAACGTAGACGCCGCGCGCATCGGTGTAGGCGTACGCCTGGATGTAGCCCTGGTTGAACAGGCGCCGGTAGGGCTCCGACGAGGTGACGTAACCCAGATCGAAGAGCACCTTGTGCCAGAAGCGCGCGTACAGCAGGTGCAGCACAGCGTGCTCGACGCCGCCGACGTACAGATCGACACCGCCGGGATCGTTCGGCCCGTACAGATCCGGACGCGGCCCGGTCCAGTACTGCTCGTTCTCCTTGGCGCAGAACTCGTCCTGGTTGAGCGGATCGATGTAGCGCAGCTGGTACCACGAGCTGCCGGCCCACTGCGGCATCACGTTGGTGTCGCGGGTGTAGTGCTGCAGGCCGTCACCGAGATCGAGTTCGACGTTCACCCAGTCCACGGCCTTCGCCAGCGGCGGGGACGGCGCAGAATCGGCGTCGTCGGGATCGAACGACACGGGAGCGTAGTCCTCGACCTCCGGAAGCTGCACGGGCAGCATCGATTCGGGGATCGCATGGGCATTACCCTGCGCGTCGTAGACGATGGGGAAGGGCTCGCCCCAGTAGCGCTGGCGCGCGAAGAGCCAGTCGCGCAGCTTGTACTGGATTTTTCCGACTCCCGCGCCGGACTTCTCGAGTTCGGCGATGATCGCCTTCTTCGCGTCCGGCACCGTCATGCCGTCGAGATGGCCGGAGTTCACCAGTTGCCCGTCACCGGTGTACGCCTCCGCCGAGATGTCGCCGCCCGCGATGACCTCGCGGATCGGCAGACCGAACGCGGTGGCGAACTCCCAGTCCCGCTGGTCGTGGCCGGGCACCGCCATGATGGCTCCGGTGCCGTACCCCGTGAGGACGTAGTCCGCGATGAAGACCGGCAACTTCTCACCGTTCACCGGGTTCACGGCGAACGCACCGGTGAAGACGCCCGTCTTCTCCTTGCTCTCCTGCCGTTCCAGATCGGACTTCGCGGCGATCGACGCTCGGTACGCGGCCACCGCGTCGGCGGGCGTGCCGGCGCCACCGGTCCAGCGGGCGTCGACGCCCTCCGGCCACGACGCGGCGACGATCTCGTCGACCAGGGGGTGCTCGGGTGCGAGGGTGACGTAGGTGGCACCGAACAGCGTGTCGGGCCGGGTCGTAAAGACCTCGATATCCGAATCATGGCCGTCGACAGCGAATTTCACCTGAGCACCGTTGCTGCGCCCGATCCAGTTGCGCTGCATGGACTTGACCTTCTCCGGCCAGTCCAGGTACTCGAGGTCGTCGATGAGGCGGTCGGAGTACGCCGTGATGCGCATCATCCACTGCTGCAGGTTCTTCCGGAACACGGGGAAGTTGCCGCGCTCGGAACGCCCGTCCGCCGTGACCTCTTCGTTCGCGAGCACCGTGCCCAGGCCGGGGCACCAGTTGACCAGCGAATTCGAGCGGTACACCAGACGGTGGTCGTCGAGAACCGCTTGCTTGTCGGTATCGGACAGGCTCGACCAGTCCCGCCCGTCCTCGAGCGAGCGGACACCCGAATCCAGTTCCGCCTCGAGTTCGGAGATCCGGCGGGCCTTGCCTGCTGCCCGGTCGTACCAGGCGTTGTAGATGGTCAGGAAGATCCACTGGGTCCAGTGGTAGAAGTCGACGTCCGTCGTCGCGATGGCCCGGCGCTCGTCGTGACCGAGTCCGAGGCGCCCCAGCTGGCGCTTCATGTTGGCGATGTTCGCCTCGGTGGTCGTGCGCGGGTGGGTTCCCGTCTGGACGGCGTACTGCTCGGCCGGCAGACCGAACGAGTCGTAACCGAGGGTGTGCAGCACGTTGCGGCCCTGCATACGGTGATAGCGCGCGTACACATCGGTCGCGATGTAACCCAGCGGGTGGCCGACGTGGAGACCCGCGCCCGACGGGTACGGGAACATGTCCTGGACGAACAGCTTGTCGGCGGGCACGTCGCCGGCGAGCGCGCCGACCGGGTTGGGGGCGTGGAAGGTGCCGCGCTCGCGCCACGACTCCTGCCAGCGCTGCTCGATCTGCCCCGCGAGTTCGGCGGTGTACCGATGCTTCGGGGTGGCGTCGGACGACTGCTGCTGAGCAGCAGCGTGCGGCTGTGCGGGGGTCTGATCGGGACGGGTCACGTTGATCGCTATCTACTCGGCCGGCGTTTGTGGGCTCCTACCAGGGTAGAACGTCCCCGCACCCGACCCGACCGGTGCCTTCGCCCGGCGCGTATCCTGACCGAGTGCTGATCGTCGCCCTTCTGCTCTTCCTGCTCGCTCTCGTCGTCGGAGCGGTCGGTGTCGCAGCGCTGGCCGGGAAGCTGCCGCGCAACCGCTGGGCCGGCGTACGCACCCCCGATTCGATGCGGGACGACACCACCTTCGCGCTGGCCAACAAGGTCGCCGCCCCCAGCATGCTCGGTGCTGCCGTCCTCCTCGCGGTGGGCGGAATCGCGAGTCTGACCCTGCCGACCGTCGCGGCGATCATCGCGATCGTCGTCACCGTCGTCGCGGCGCTCGTCACCGCCGGCGCAGGTGGATCGGTCGGTGCGCGCGTCGCGGCAGCTACGAAGCCCGCCGAATCCGACGGCTGCGGCTCGTCCTGCGGTGCGTGCAGCCTGCGCGGGGCGTGCGAGCCGAGCGCCTGACCTCTCCCGATCCCACCGCCGGTCCGCCGGCAACGCACTCGCGGTTCCGGGCCTCTACTGTGAGGCCGTGTCGCAGACCCGCGTGATCGATCCTGTCGGTGTTTTCTTCGGCATCTTGCTCCCGGTACTCGCTGCGGGCTCGATCGTCGTTCTCGCCCGCCTGTGGGAACCACGGCTGCCGGCCGAGATCGCGACGCACTGGACCGGATCGCGCCCGGACGGCTTCGGGCCGGTCGGGTCGTCGGCGTGGACGATGGCGCTGCTCGTCGTAATGGTCGGGGGTGGTTGCTGTGCGATCGCTGCGCTCGCCCGGTCGTTGCTGATGATGCGGCGCTACATGCTCGTCATCGGTCTCGGGGTCACGGGCTTGATGGTCGCGACGTTCGTCGCCGTGCTCGGCGCCCAGCTCGATGTCGCGGACGTGACACAGACAGCGTTTCCAACCTGGTCGATCGCCGTGGGCACGGCCGCGGGTGTCGCCGTCGGATGGCTCGGTGCGGCCCTGCTCCGCGACGGACGTGAGCGCACACCCGCATCACGGCCCCCCGCAGCCGATTTGCCTCGTGGACCGGTCGAGTCGCCGATCGTGGACAGAGTCGGTATCGGTACCGGTGCCACCCTCGTCCTGCTGGGCTCGGTCCTCGTGCCCACGTCGCTCGTGGGCGCGACCACGGACAGCTGGTTGCCGCTGGTGTTCGTGGTTCCGGTCGCCGTCCTCGCCGTGAGCCTGCTGCGCTTCACCGTGATCGTGGACGAGAAGGGCATCCGGGTGCGCAACCTCGCGACCGATGCGGTGGTCTACGACCTCGACGAGGTCGTCGGCGCCGAGATCACCGAGACCCGCCCCTTCCAGGACTGGGGTGGCTGGGGTCTGCGGGTGAAGGGACGTGGCAGGTACGGCCTCGTCACGACCACCGGACCCGCTGTGGTGGTGACGATGGCGTCGGGCCACGTCTTCACCGTCACCTCGGGACGGGCGGACGAGATGGCCGGGGCACTCAACACCCTCGCGGATCGACGCGGTGCGGACACATCCGTCGATTCCGGTTCGATGCCGGAGGCCTGACCGAACCGTCCCGATGAATGCGCGTCAGTTCCGTTCGATCTCGATCGGATGCGTCGCCAGCAGGGCGAGCGGCAACGGCTGGCGACGCAGCACCCGCGCCCACAGGTCGACGTGGGCGGGCGCGAAGATGTCGTAGGGGAGCGCCGAGACGACCATCCAGTCGTCGTTGCGCAATTCACCGTCGAGCTGACCCGCACTCCATCCCGCGTATCCGGCGAAGATCCGCACGGCCTCGACATGGCGGGCGATCACGGCCGGATCCGAATCGAGATCGATCATCACGACACGGCCGTCGACACGTCGGATACCGGGCAGGCCGTCGATCCTCGTGCCCGCCCGCACCGTGCCCAGGCACAGTGCGGAACTCCGATGAACAGGACCGCCGACGAACAATGCCTTCGGTGCCGCCGAAAGCCGGGTCCATCGCGGCAGCATGGCATCGACGGAGGTGTTGCTGATGCGGTTGAGCACGACACCGAAACTGCCGGAGACACTGTGCTCCACGACGTAGACGACACTGCGGCGGAAGGTCGGTTCGGTGAGGTCGGTGGCGGAGACGAGGAGACTTCCGGGCCGCACCTTCGGAGTCACAGGTGCGGTGCGGTCCTCGGGTTCCTCCTGGTGCTGCGCCACGGGAAACATTCTGTCACCGTGCCCGCCCCTCTGTCGGACGGAACCCGACAGTCTGTGCGAGCAGCGCGAGGTGGTGATCGAACACCGACGCCGGATCCGTGAACGTGTCGGCGCCGTACTGGCCGAACACCTCGAAACTCACCGCCCCGAACAACGTCGGCCATGCGAACATCCCCCGCGCGAGGACGTCGTCGGGCAGATCCGAGGAGATCTCGGCACGGATGCGGTCGAGATCGGCGACGAACTCGGGCGTCGCTGGGACCTCGTTCCGCACCTCCAGCGCTCCGGCCCGGTATGCCTCGGCCAGGATGCGGACGAGTCGCAGGACGACGCGGGTTCCCGGTTCGGTGGTCCGCTCGGCGGGAGCGTGATAGCCCGGCACCGGGGTACCGAAGATCAGGGCGTATCGAGCCGGCTCTGCGACCGCCCACCTCCGCACCGCGCGGCCCAGCGCGAAGAACTGTGCCCGGGGGTCGGCGGGGTCTGCACCCTCGACCGCTGCGTCGACCGCGTCGCCGAGTTCGTCGTAGGCGTCGACCACCAGCAAAGTCAGCAGTTCGTCGCGACTGGCGACGTAGCGATAGACAGCCGAGGAGACCACGCCGAGGTCGCGGGCGACCGCTCGTAACGACAGCGCCTCCGCGCCACCGGCGGCGAGGTGCTTACGGCCGATGGTCACGATGTCTTCCAGGGTGCGGGCACGTGCCCGGGCGCGCGGTGTCGTCACGCCTCCAATGTGCCCTACCGTGAGCAGCGCAAACAAATGTGAGCGCCGCTCACGCCCTGCGGGGACCGGCGACGCGCTCGGTCGATAGGGTCGCAGCGTGCGGGACTCCCAGAAACAGGCGTGGCGATCGACGACGACCGCGCTACGGCATTCCCCGGGGCTCGCGCGACTGACCGCGGTGCGCTTCGCCGCGCAATTCGGGGACGGACTGTTCCAGGCCGCCCTCGGCGGCGCGCTTCTCTTCAACCCGGAACGTCACACGAACCCGGTGGACATCGCGGCGGGGTTCGCGGTCCTCCTGCTGCCCTACTCGGTGATCGGCCCGTTCGCCGGCGCCTTGCTCGACCGCTGGGATCGCCGCCTCGTCCTGGTGTGGGCGAACGTGGCTCGCGGCGTTCTGGTGGCGGCCGCCGCAGCGGTACTGCTCGTCGGCGGACCGCAACTGCCGCTGATGCTGCTCGCACTCGGCGCCGTGGGGGTGAGCAGGTTCGTTCTCGCCGGGGTGTCGGCGTCACTACCCCATGTGGCGGCACGATCATGGCTGGTACCGGTCAATTCCGTTCTGGCGACCGCCGGTTCGGTCGTCGCGGCTGCGGGAGCCGCCGTCGCCGTGGCGACGATCGGCGTCGTCGGTACGGGTGACACCGGATCGGGTGTCGCGGTGTTGCTCGGCGTGAGTGGGTCGATCGTCGGCGCACTCGCAGCCCTGCGATTCCCGCGCAATGCGCTCGGACCCGCGGGTGCACGCCTCCGTTCGCCTGTTCGCGCGGTACTCGCGGGCCTGCGCACCGGCGCCGGAGCCGTGGCCGAGCATCCCGGTGTCGAAGCCGCACTGGTCGGTATCGGGGCGCACCGCATCGTGTTCGGGTTGAACACCCTCATCATGCTGCTCGTATTGCGCGCGGCCGAGAATCCGTCGGATCTACCCGGCGGGCTCGCGGGGTTCGGTCTCGCGGTGGCGTGCACCGCAGCGGGGATGCTCGTCGCGGCTGCCCTCACACCGTTCCTTCTGCCTCGTCTCGGACGACCGCGCGTGGTAGTCATGGGGTTGCTCGCCGCCGCGGTGGTCCAGTTCGCGTTCGTCACCTTCCTGACGACGGGAACGCTGTTGACCGCCGCGTTCCTCCTCGGGGTCGCGGGACAGACGATCAAGTTGACGGGCGACGCCGCGATGCAGATCGAGATCGACGACGCGCGTCGCGGCCAGGTTTTCGCATTGCAGGACACCGTGTTCAACCTGGCGTTCCTTGCCGCGATCGCGGCGGCCGCGTTCCTGATCGCACCCGACGGGCGCAGCCCGGGACTTGCCGTGGCCGGTGGGCTGATCTACGTCCTCACTCTGGTTCGCGTTCTCACACTCGGGGGGTCGAAGATCCCGGGGGAGGGAGCGCTGCACGATGAACGTGCACCTCGGCAGCCTTGAACACGAACCACACGGCCGAACCCGGTTCGAGGGCGAGATCTGCGACGGCCGCGGAGGTGACTTCTGCGGCGAGTCCGCCTCCGGTGCGCACCAGCACCGTCGCTCCCCGTGCTTCGATCTCGGTCACGATGACCTCGAACGCATTGCGCGGACTTCCGTGCGGCTCTTGCGCATACACAGCCACCGCGGCCGGGGTGAAGACGGCGGCAGCTGAATCACCCTCCCCGCATTCCTCGTCCACGACACCCCGCACCACACCCAGTTCCGTCTGAAGTCCGTCTCGCGTGACCGTACCCGCGATCAGATTCATCCCCGCGATCCGCGCGGCGAAGGCGCTGCGCGGGCGGGTGAGGACGTCGCGCACGGCGCCGTATTCGACGATGCGTCCCGACTCGACCACCGCGACACGATCGGCGAGGGCCAGCGCGTCGAGAGGGTCGTGCGTCACCATCAACGCGGTACGCCGGTCCTCACGAAGGATTCTCCGTAAGAGTGCCCGGATCGCCGGGGCTGCGGCAACATCCAGCGCCGCCATCGGCTCGTCGAGCATCAGGAGTTGCGGGTCGGCGGCCAGAGCGCGGGCAATCGCTACGCGTTGTGCCTGCCCGCCCGACAACTGATGGGGTTTGCGGTCGGCGAACTCCAGTGCATCGACGGCATCGAGCCAGCGCAACGCCTCGGTATGCGCGGCGCGGCGGCGCATCCCGGCGCTGCGCGGCGCGAACGCCACGTTGCCGGCCGCGGTCAGGTGCGGGAACAGCAGTGCCTGCTGCGCCAGCAGTGCCACCGACCTTCGGTGCGGCGGCACCGCCACACCGGTCGCGGTGTCGGTGATGATGCGACCGCCGAGTTCGATTCGTCCTTCGTCCGGACGGACAAGGCCCGCGATGACGTTCAGCAGGGTGGATTTCCCGGCGCCGTTGGGTCCGAGAATTGCCACGACGCTGCCGGACGGCACGTCGAAGTCCAAGTCCACCGACCTCGCGTCGACCCGCGCTCGCACATGCAGATCCGTCACAGCGCGTCGCCGATCCGCCGGCCCCGCGCAATCACCACGATGAGCACCGCCACGACGACCAGCAGCAGCGACAGCGCGACGGCGGCATCGGGATCGGTTTCCCGCTGCAGATAGATCTCGAGCGGCAAAGTGCGGGTGACGCCCTGGAGACTGCCTGCGAAGGTGAGGGTCGCGCCGAACTCCCCGAGTGCTCGCGCGAACGCCAGAATGGCACCCGACACCAGACCCGGCAGCACCAATGGCAGCGTGACCCTGCGGAACACGGTGGTGGGGCGGGCACCGAGGGTCGCGGCCACGGCCTCGTATCGCCGCCCGGCGGTTCGCAGCGCTCCCTCGAGGCTCATCACCAGGAAGGGCAGGGCCACGAAGGTCTGCGCGAGCACGACGGCGGTGGTGGAGAACGCGATCCGAATCCCGAACGCCTCCAGGTGTTCCCCGATCAATCCACGCCTGCCGAACGTGTAGAGCAGTGCGATACCGCCCACCACCGGTGGGAGTACGAGCGGTAACAGAATCAGCGAGCGCAACACGGGCATCACGCGGGAGGTGCTGCGCGCGAGGACGGCGGCCATGGGCACACCGAACAGGATGCACAGCACAGTGCTGGTGAACGCCGTACGCAGGCTCAGCGCGAGCGCCTGGAGCGAAGCCTCGGAGGTGACCAACTCCGGGAAACGCTGCCAGTCGACGGACAGGACGATCGACACCAACGGCAGCACCACGAAGACTCCGCCGACGATCGCCGGAAGGTAGATCCAGGCCGGCAGGCCGGTCGGGGTCCGGGCGGGCGCCGTCATGGGGCGCCGAACCCGGCGTCGGCCAGTACCTTCCGGCCCTCCGGACCGCTGACGTAGTCGACGAAGGCACGGGCGGCGTCCGGGTTCTGCGAATCCTCCTGCACTGCGATCGGATACGTGTTCACCGAACTTCCGGTTTCGGGAAACGGTACGGCGGTGACGTTCTCACCAGCGGCGCGGGCGTCGGTGACGTAGACCAGCCCTGCATCGGCCTGCCCCGAGGTGATCTTGCCCAGTACGTCCGTCACGGAGGACTCCTCACTGACCGGCGCGAGTTCGACGCCGGTCGCCTCTTCCGCGCGGGCGGTGGCATTCCCGCACGGCACCTGGTACGCGCAGACGACCACCGACACTCCCGGCGCGGTGAGGTCGTCGAAAGACGTGATGTCCTTGGGGTTTCCGGGCTCGGTCACGATGGTGAGTGTGTTGGTGGCGAAGGGCAGGGGATCTCCGGACACCAGACCGTCGTGCACGGCCCGCGACATGGTGCCGGTATCGGCGGATGCGAACACGTCGGCGGGCGCACCCTGTGACAGTTGGGCCAGCAGGTCCGACGAACCCGCGAACGCGAAGTCGACCGCCGTGCCGTGTGCTTCCTCGAACCGCTCACCGATCTCGGTGAAGGTGTCCTTCAGCGACGCCGCCGCGAACACGGTGATGGTCTCCCCAGCGGAGGAACCGTCGGTGCCGGTGTCCGATCCGCAGGCAACCGACCCCAGCGCCACCGCGGCCACCAGGATCGATGCCGCCCGTGCCCGCTTCACGAGACTCCACCGGGTGTTTCGATGATGACGGTGGTCGCCTTCACCACGGCGACCCCGATGCTGCCCGGTTCGAGGCCGAGTTCCTGCACCGCCTCGGTACTCATGAGCGAGACGACGCGATGCGGACCGCACTGCATCTCCACCTGCGACATCACCGGATCGGAGACCACCCGCGTGACCAGACCGACGAATTTGTTCCGGGCCGAACTCCCGACGCCGAGCAGGTCCGGTGCCGCATCGGCCTGTGCCCGCGAGAATGCCGCGAGTTCGCGCCCGTCGATCACCTTGCGGCCCGCGTCGTCCTTGGTGGCGCGAAGGGCGCCCTGATCGATCCAGCGGCGAACGGTGTCGTCGCTGACGCCGAGCAGGCCGGCGGCATCGCGGATACGGAACTCGGTCACAATATCCGCCGCATACGAGTCATGCTGGCGAGAATACTTCCGCAGATGCGGATGTATCAAGCTTCAGTAGACATCGCGCACGTACCGCTTCTCCGCGACGAGCTGATCGACGTACGCCGCAGCGGCATCCTGGTCGAGCCGCCCGTGCGTCTGCACCACCTCGCGAAGCGTCGCATCGACATCTTTCGCCATCCGCCCGGCATCTCCGCACACCGCGAAGTGGGCACCGTCCTCGAGCCATCGCCAGAGGTGCGCACCCTGCTCGCGCATGCGGTCCTGCACATAGACCTTCTGCCGCTGGTCGCGGGAGAACGCAAGCTCCAGCTTCGTGAGAAAACCGTCCGCGTGCATCTCCTCGATCTCGTCGCGGTACAGGTAGTCGGTGTCGGATCGCTGGTCGCCGAAGAAGAGCCAGTTCCGGCCGGTGTGCCCGGATTCGCGGCGGTCGTGCAGGAACGCCCGGAACGGGGCGATCCCCGTGCCCGGTCCCACCATGATCATCGGAGTGTCGCCGGTCGGGGGGCGGAAGTGCGGGTTGGGCTGCACGAAGATGGGGATGTCGACACCCTTGCTGTGATCGGCGAGGAAGCTCGAGCACACGCCGGCACGATCTCGGCCCTCGAACCCGTACCGGACCACCGACACCGTGAGTTGAACCTCCCGCGGATTCGTCTTCGGGCTCGACGAGATCGAGTACATCCGGGGCTGCAGCCGCGTGAGGATCGGAAGCCATTCCTCCAGCGGCGCCTTGAACGGGTACTCGGCGATGACGTCCATTGCCTGCCGGCCCCACAGCCACCGCTGAAGCTCGATCTTGTTGCCGGGCCGCAGCAGCTTGGCGAGTTCCGGGCTCCCACTCTGGCGTTGCACGAAGCGCAGCAGTTCGGTGGTGGTCCTGGTGATGTCGAGATATCGAGCCGCGGCTTCCCGGAGCGGAACGGTGGGCCGATCGGCGATTCCGACAGGCGCCTCCGGATCGAGGGCGGTCACCTGTAGCCATTCGTCGACGGCCTCGGGTCCGTTGGTCGGCATCACACCGAGGGCATCTCCCGGAGTGTATTCGAACGCCGGATCGAACAACTCGAATCCGAACTGCCGCACGTCTTTCGAAGATCCGGTGCCGCTGAGAGCGATGTTTCGTGTCAGCCGGGTGACCAACGGCGACTTGCGGGTATACGCGGACGTCGGCGCCGGAGCAGGCGGCACCCGCGCATCACCGCGTGCCACCAGTTTCTGCACCGTACCGACCCACTCGTTCGCCTTGTCCTCGAAGTCCGGTTCGCAGTCCACACGCGGGACCATGCGGGTGGCTCCGAGATCGGCAAGCCGTTCGTCCACCTTGCGTCCGTAGCCGCAGAAGTCGTCGTAGCTCGAGTCACCGAAAGCGAGGACCGCGTAACGGGTACCGGCCAGTGCCGGAGCGTCGGCACCGCTCAGATCCCTCCAGAACGCGGAACCGTTGTCCGGCGCGTCACCGTCACCGAATGTACTTGTCACCACGAGCAATTCCGGCACGTGCGCAAGGTCGGTGACGCTCATCGCCGACATGCCGACGACGTCGGCGGCCCGGCCGGCGGCACGCAGCCGATCCGCGCAGAGCTGGGCGAAGGTTTCGGCGTTGCCCGTCTGGGACGCCCACGCGACCACGACGGGGGGCTCCGAATCCTCCGCCTCGCCCGACAGCGCCTCGGCTGCGTCCTCGGCGGGAGCGTGCGCTGCATACATCCCGGCGAGCAGTCCGTCGAGCCACGCCCGTGTGGCCGGCGGGAACGGTGCCGAACGCGGCAGGGTGGGAGCGACCGTGGCATTCGACGAACGCAGACCGGTGAGCAGCCCTGCCAGATAGCCTTTTTCGTCGTCGTCGAACCGCGGGGCTGCGACATCCCCGATCCTGAGTTCCACCGCGATCCGTCCGATCACCGAATCGTCCGTGGCGACGGGCACCGGCGTCGCCGTTGCGGCGACCTTCGTCAGAGCGACGGCACAGACCTTCAATTCGGGTTGTAGCGACGCGGAATCGACGGCGTCGTTCGTCACCGCGTTGATCGCACGGTCGTCCCCGAACAGGTCGTTCCAGTGGAACGGGGCAAAACAGTTGCCGGGCATCACACGGTCGGTCACCACTGCGGGGAGGACGGCACGACCGCGACGCGAGGTGATTTCCACCGCGCCGCCGTCGGAGATCGAATACCGCACCGCGTCCTCGGGGTTAATCTCCACGAACGGTCCGGGGTCGAGCTTGCCGAGCTTCGCGATCTTGCCCGTCTTGGTGAGGGTGTGCCATTGATGTTGCACCCGGCCGGTATTGAGAACGAACGGGTAGTCGTCGTCGGGTAGTTCCTCCGCCGGAAGGTGGGGCCGGGCCAGGAATCGCGCTCGCCCGTCCGGCGTCGCGAAGGCCAGGTCCGGCACGGTTCCGTCGTCGCGGACCACCAGCGATCGGCTGATGCCGTCGTTGAGATAGCGCACCGGATTGCGGTCGCCGGGCCCGTCCGGGGCGGACGGCCACTGCACGGAACCCTGCCGCAGACGGTGGTATGTCACGCCACGCAGGTCGTACCCGGTCTGCGGGTTCCAGAACTGCTTGATCTCCTCGAAGATTTCCTCCGCGCAGGAATAGTCGAAGGCATCCTCGAATCCCATTTCGCACGCGACCCGCGCGATGATCTGCCAGTCGGGCAGTGCATCGCCGACCGGTTCGACGGCCTGCTGCAACAGGTTCAATGTGCGGTCGGACCCGATCGTCACGTATTCCGACTCCGCCCACAGCGCACCCGGCAGGAGAATGTCGGCGTACGAGTTGGTTTCGGTCTCGAGGAACACGTCCTGCGCGATGACGAGATCGGCTTTCTCGAGACCCTCGAGAACGGTCGCCCGGTTCGCGACCGATGCCACCGGGTTCGTGCAGATGATCCAGCAGGCCTTGATGTTTCCCTGTGCCATCTCCCGGAACATGTCGACGGTGCCGGTTCCCGCCTCGGGGCGCAGCGTCCCGGCCGGCAGGGCCCAGCGTTCCTCCACGAACACCCGGTCGGTGTCGGACAGAACGCTGCGTTGACCGGGCAGACCCGGCCCCATGTAACCCATTTCGCGTCCGCCCATCGCGTTGGGCTGACCGGTGAGGGAGAACGGGCCGCTTCCGGTGCGGCAGATCGCGCCCGTTGCCAGATGCAGATTGCAGATCGCGTTGGTGTTCCAGGTGCCGTGCGTGCTCTGGTTGAGACCCATCGTCCAGCAGCTCATCCACTCGCCGGCTTCTCCGATCCACCTTGCGGCAGTGCGGATGTCGTCTTCCGCGAGGCCGGTGACGGCCGCGACGTGAGCGGGGGTGTACTCGGCGACGAGGGCCTCCATCGCCTCCCAGCCCTCGGTGTACTCGTCGACGAAGGCGCGATCGACGTGCCCGTTCTCGACGATCACGTGCAGCAGGCCGTTGAGCAGCGCCAGGTCGGTTCCCGGTGCGATCTGCAGGAACAGATCGGCTTTGTCCGCGGTGGCGGTGCGGCGTGGGTCGACGACGACGAGTTTCGCGCCGCGCCGAACCCGTTCCATCATTCGCAGGAACAGAATCGGATGACAGTCCGCCATGTTGGAGCCGGACACGAAGAACAGGTCGGCGTGGTCGAAGTCCTCGTAGGAACCGGGCGGGCCGTCCGAACCGAGCGACTGCTTGTAGCCCGTGCCCGCGGAGGCCATGCACAACCGCGAATTGGATTCGATGCGACTGGTGCGCAGGAAACCTTTGGCCAGTTTGTTCGCCAGATACTGCGACTCGAGGGACATCTGGCCGGAGACGTAGAACGCGACCGCGTCGGGACCGTGGAGTTCGACGATTTCCGACAGGCGACGCGCGGTTTCGGTGATCGCGGCGTCCACCGGCACCGGGGAGAGAACCCCACCCCGTGCGTCCCGCAGGAACCCGGTCTCGAGCCGGCCTTCCGCCGCCAGCATCTCCGCACTCGTCGCGCCCTTGGTGCACAGGCGACCGCGGTTGGTGGGGTGCTCCTTGTCGCCGTAAGCCTTGACCACCCTGCGGGCACCGGTATCCGGGTCGGTGGCGACGTCGAGCGCCATGCCGCACCCGACGCCGCAGTAGGAGCAGGCGGTCTTCACCGTCGTAATTACGTCCTGCATCCGAGTCTCCTAGCCGGCACCGCGGAACCGCCGGTGCCGTCGCCGATCCGACGCCTTCCATGCTGCGGACTCGGTGTTTCGGATGCGTCAAACGGGATGAGCACGCTGTGACATCTGGCTCACGGGCGACGCGTGGAGTTGTGAGGTGCCGGAAACAAGCTCAGGACTTCGGTTGCTGCTCCCACCACTTCAGCAGTTCGGCCTCGGCTTCCTCGCGCTCGAGAGGACCCCGATCGAGCCGGAGTTCCTTGAGGAACTTCCACGCGCGCCCCACCTCGGGGCCCGGGGGAAGACCGAGGATCTCCATGATCGCGTTGCCGTCGAGGTCGGGACGGACCTTCGCGACGCCCTCTTCCTCCGCGAGCCGCGCGATGCGGACCTCGAGATCGTCGTACGTGGCCTGCAGCGCGGCGGCACGTCGCTTGTTGCGGGTCGTGCAGTCCGCCCGCACCAGCTTGTGGAGCCGGGGGAGGAGATCGCCGGCGTCGTTCACGTACCGCCGCACCGCCGAGTCCGTCCACTGGCCTTTGCCGTAACCGTGGAAGCGCAGGTGCAGGAACACCAGCTGGCCGACGTCCTCGATCATCTGCTTCGGGTACTTGAGCGCACGCATCCGCTTGCGCACCAGCTTCGACCCGACCACCTCGTGGTGGTGGAAGCTGACACCGCCGCCGGCTTCGTTGCGTTTCGTGCCCGGCTTCCCGATGTCGTGCAGTAGTGCCGCCCAGCGCAGCACCAGGTCGGGATCGCCGTCCTCGAGGTCGATCGCCTGCGTGAGCACCGTCAGCGAATGCCAGTAGACGTCCTTGTGCTGGTGATGCTCGTCGATCTCGAGTTTCATCGCGGGAATCTCGGGGATCACCCGCTCCGCCAGGCCGGTCTCCACCATGCATTCGATGCCGTCGACCGGATGGTCGCCCAGGATCAGCTTGTCGAGTTCGGCCCGCACCCGCTCGGCGCTGATGCGCAGGATCTCGTCGGCCATCTCCTTGATCGCCGCCTCGACCCGATCGGCGAGAGTGAAGCCCAACTGCGAGACGAAGCGTGCCGCGCGCAACATCCGCAGCGGGTCGTCCGAGAACGAATCCTCGGGCCGGGCCGGAGTGTCGAGCACGCCCGCGAGCAGCGCGTCCATGCCACCCAGGGGGTCCACGAACTCACCGGCGCCGTCCGGGCCGATCCGTACGGCCATCGCATTGACGGTGAAGTCGCGTCGAACGAGGTCGTCCTCGAGACTCGCGCCGTATTGGACGACGGGATGCCGCGTCACGCGGTCGTACGCGTCGCTGCGGAACGTCGTGATCTCGAGTTGCTCGGATCCCTTGGCCGCGCTGACCGTGCCGAAGTCGATACCGGTGTCCCACTGATGGTCGACGAACCCGCGCAGCAGTTCCTGCACCTTCTCGGGGCGCGCATCGGTCGTGAAATCGAGGTCGTTGCCCAGCCGGCCCAGGACGGCGTCGCGGACGCTGCCTCCCACGAGGTACAGCTCGTGGCCCGCCTCGGTGAAGCGCGCACCCAATGGGGCCAGGACATCGGACAGCGATCGCAGAGTGACGTCGGCTCCGGCGAGCAACCGGGTTCGGCGGTCGGGGTCTGCGGTGGGTGAGTTCACGTCTTTGCACCTTACCGAGCAGGGCGTTCGTGTGGTTGAGCCGGGACCGACGGCGCTACATCTACTATCTATTAGGTGTCGCCCGCCGAACGTGCCAATCGCAACCGCCGCAGCTCGCGGCGTCGTGGCACGCACGCGAAAAAGGCTGCTCAGGGCGGCGCGCCGGGCGTCCCGGGTGCGCCCGGTCCCCGCTTGCGTACCGTCCGCGAAACCTCTGCGGGCGGACTCGTCGTCGACGGCCTCGGTGGCCCACCCGACAAGTTGTGCGCCGCACTGATCGGACGCACCGATCGTCGCGGCCGCCTGCTGTGGTCGCTGCCGAAGGGCCACATCGAGCAGGGCGAAACCGCCGAGATGACGGCGATGCGCGAGGTGCACGAAGAGACCGGGGTGCGGAGCACGGTGCTCGCGGAGCTGGGCAGCATCGACTACTGGTTCGTCACCGAAGGTCGCCGGGTCCACAAAACGGTGCATCACTATCTTCTGCGTTACCTCGGCGGCGAACTGTCGGACGCGGACGTCGAAGTCACCGAAGTCGCATGGGTGCCGCTCCGCGAACTGAGGTCACGACTCGCCTACGCGGACGAACGTAAGCTCGCCGACGTCGCAGACCAGCTCATTGCGGAGATGCATCCCGAGGTGCGTTCCCGCACCGACGAACCGGGGGCCCATCTCGGATGACGGTGGTGTTCTCCCGGGCGGGTGCCGCGGCTCTGGCCGTACTCGCGCTCGTTCTCACGACGATCGGTGTGGCTGTTCCCGCGCCCGTGTCGGCACAGCCGACCGAAGAAAGCCCCGAGTTCCTCGATCTCGACATCGCCGAGATCACCCCGTCGGTGGTGTCGCTGACCAGCGAGTCAGTGGTCACGGTGAAGGGCACCGTCACCAATGTCGGCGACCGCGACGTCGAGGACGTCTGGGTGCGGCTCCAGCGCGCACCCGTCATCTCGGACGCCGCAGCGCTGCGCACCTCGCTCTCCCTCGACCAGTCGGGCTTCGACACCGTCGGTGAGTTCGAGCAGGTCACGGACCGGTTGAGCCAGGGGGACCGGGTCGATTTCACCATCGAACTGCCTCTCCGTTCCGACCTCGAGCCGTCGCTCGGCATCGACACACCCGGCGTCTATCCGTTGCTCGTCAACGTGAACGGCTCACCCGAGTACGGTGGTCAGGCCAGGCTGGACGACGCGCGCTTCCTGCTGCCGGTGCTCGGCATACCTGCCGGTCAGGACACCGAGAGTCCCCGGACCTCTGCCTCCGCTGAGGCGAGCGGCGCCACCGACACGGTGCCCCGGAGCGAGACCGGCACCTTTCCGGCCGTCCCTCCGGAGGTCTCCAGTCCCGTCGCCGTGTCGATGCTGTGGCCGCTCGCGGACACGCCCCGACTCGCATCGGGTGTTCCCGGCTCCGTGAACGAACCCGTCCGCCTCGTCGACGACGTCCTCGCCACGTCCCTCGCCGAGGGAGGGCGACTCGACGGGTTGCTGCGGGCTGCGGAGCGGGCGCTGGAGACGGATCCCCGCGTCACGGAGGGAATGTGCCTGGCCGTCGACCCCGACCTGCTGGTCACCGTGACGAACATGACCCGGGAGTATCTCGTCGTGGACGACCCTGCCGATCCGATGGGGGAGGCGCATCCGGGAACGGGTACCGACGCGGCGATCGCGTGGCTCGGGCGGATCCGGACCCTGGCAGCGACGATGTGCACGATTCCTGTGCCGTTCGCCCAGGTGGACCTCACCGCCCTCGCCGAACTGGACGACCCGTCGCTCACCACCCCCGCATTGGAATCCCCCGGCACCATCGTCGACACGATCCTGCGAACCACGTCTCTCCCCGGTGTCGTCTGGCCCGATTCGGGAGTTCTCACCGAAAGCGCCGGACTCCTCGCTGCCGCGAACGGCCCGGTCACGGCGCTGCTCGCCGATACAGCGGTGGAGGACGGGCGAGCCGGTATGAGCGGCCTGCCCCCGCGCAACAGCGTCCGGGTGTCCGGAGTCGACGGACTGACCGCAGGTCTGTTCGATGCGGCCGCCGCAGCAGCCCTCGCGGGCATGGGCGACGAGCCGACAACCCCCTCCTTCGTGACCAAGTCCGCGCGCTACGACCTCGGTGACGACTCCGCGACCGCCCGGTTCCAGGACGCGCTCGGCGCGCTGGCGTGGCCTGCGCTCGTTCCGTCCGTGAACGACGCGACCGGGCTGCCGCTGCCGCCCGCCGGCCGGTCGGTGTTGTTCGCTCCGCCGCAGGTCTGGTCGCCGTCCCCGGACGAAGCCTCCGCCACGCTGTCGATGATCTCGTCCCTGGTCCGGTCCGGCACCGCGACCACGCGTCCCTTCGCCGATTTCGTTGCGGCGGCCGCCGCTACCGCCGACGACCCGAACGCGTCCCTGCTCACCTACCCGGAGCAGGCGGTCACCGACGGGGTGTCGGAAGAGGTGCTCACGATCGCGGCCGAGCAGCCACCGCGACTCGACGCACTGCAGGCGGCGATGATCGAGGATCCCCAGGCTCAGCTGACCCCGCAGGAGTTCCTCGCGCCGCTGCGGGAGGACCTGTTGCGCGCGATGTCCTCGGCGGGTCGTCGCGGTGAAGACCCCGAGGGCGCGGCCGACGCTGCGAATCTCCGCGCTGTGGAGGTCGAGGAGGCCGTGGACGGAATGTTCGCAGGGGTGACGGTGCTCTCACCGGGCGGTGTGTACACCCTGACTTCCGAACAGAGTCCCCTACTGTTGGTGGCGCGCAACGATCTGCCCGTGGGCATCACCGTGCGATTGAACGTGGACGCGCCCGCGGCGATGGAGATCACCGACATCGGGCCGACCCAGCTTCCTCCGCGCGGTAGCCGCACCCTGACGGTGCCCGCTCAGATCAGCGACTCGCGGAAGCTCGAGCTCGAGTTCTCGCTCACCACGGACTCCGGCCTGTCTCTCGGCAGTCCGACGAACGTGACGGTACGTTCCAATGCGTATGGCCGGATTCTCGCCATCGTGACGGGCTGTGCGGGAGCGCTCCTGCTGTTCCTGGCGGGCAGGCGGCTTCTGCACCGGTTCTGCGGGGAGCCGGATCCAGCCGACGAAGGGTACGAACGAGAATGACGGGGAACGCGACCCGCGACGACGTGAAGTCACCGACGACTTCACCGGACGTCACCGGTGCAGGTTCCAAGGGCCGGAAGGCTCCGAGTCTGCTCGCCGCCACCGGTTCGATCGCCGTCGCCACCCTGGTCAGCCGCATCACCGGGTTCCTCAAGCAGCTTCTGATCCTCACCCTGCTCGGTGCGAGCGTCGCGTCCTCGTTCACGGTCGCCCACCAGATCCCGAACATGATCTCCGAGCTCGTCCTCGGCGCCGTCCTCACCTCGATCGTGGTGCCGGTGCTCGTGCGAGCCGAACGCGAGGACCCGGACGGGGGCGAAGCATTCGTCCGGCGTCTGTTCACCGCGGCGGTGGTGCTGCTCGGCGGTGCCACCATCCTCGCCGTGGCCGCTGCGCCGCTGCTCACCACCCATGTCTTCCTCGACGACTCCGGCAAGGTGTCGACGTCGCTGACGACCGCCCTGTCGTACCTGCTGTTGCCGGCGATCGTGTTCTACGGACTGTCCGGCCTGTTCACCGGCATCCTGAACACGCGGCAGGTGTTCAAGCCGGGAGCTTGGGCCCCGGTCGCGAACAACGTAGTCGTGCTGCTGGTGCTGGTCGTCTACTACTTGATGCCCGGAGAGATCACCCTCGACCCGGTGCGCATGAGCGACCCGAAGCTGCTGGTCCTCGGACTCGGTGTGCTTCTCGGCGTGATCACCCAGGCGATGTGCCTCATTCCCGCGCTGCGCCGTGAGGGCATCAACCTGAAGCCGCTGTGGGGCCTCGACGACCGCCTGCACCAGTTCGGCGGGATGGCCGCGGCGATCGTGCTGTACGTGCTGATCAGCCAGATCGGCATGATCTTCGCGACCAACATCTCGTCGGGTGCCGACGCCGCGGGCCCCGCGATCTACAACAACGCCTGGCTGCTGCTGCAATTGCCGTACGGCGTACTCGGCGTCACCGTGCTCACCGCGATCATGCCGCGACTGAGCCGCAACGCCGCCGAGGGCGACACCCCAGCGGTCGTCGACGACCTGTCGGTGGCGACGCGCATGACGATGATCGCGCTGATTCCCATCGTCACGTTCCTCACCATCGCGGGCACGCACGTCGGCACCGCCCTCTACGGGTACGGCAACTTCGGCGCCGGCAACGCCTCGCTCCTCGGCCAGGCCGTGAGCTGGTCCGCCTTCACCCTGATCCCGTATTCCCTGGTGCTCATCCACCTGCGCGTGTTCTACGCGCGCGAGCAGGCGTGGACGCCGACATGGATCATCCTCGGCATCACCGCCGTCAAGATCGGTCTGTCGGCGCTCGCACCGGTGGTCGCGACCAACGACCAGCAAGTCGTCGTCCTGCTCGGCGTCGCAACCGGCATCGCCTTCACCTGCGGCGCGTTCATCGGCGGCTTCCTGCTGCACCGCACCCTCGGCGACCTGCGGATGGCCAACGTGGGCCGCACGATCTGGCACGTGGTGCTCGCGTCGGCGGGAGCGGCCGTCGTCGTCCTCGTCGCCGACAGACTGCTGCAACTCGACGCCCTCGCCGAACGCTTCGGCGGGCTCGGCTCGATGGTGCGCGTCGCGATCAGCGGTGTGCTGATGCTGCTCGTCGCACTCGTGGGCATGTACCTGTTCAAGGTGCCCGAAATCATGGCGATCGAGGCCGCAGTGCGGCGCAAGATCGCCGCCGTGCGCGGTGGCGGCGCGGACGAAGCCGAACTCGAAGACAGCGATTCCACCGGAACGTCGCAGGACGGTCGCCCGGTGGCTCCCGTCCGCCGGCGCTTCGCCTACGACGCGTACCCCGAGTCGGATCTCGAAAAGACCGTCGTCCTGCCGCGGATCGACTACGGCGATTACGGGGTCGGGCCGTACGACGCGATCACCGAAGTCATGCCGGCGATCAGAGACGTGCCCCGTCCCGTCGAGGCGCAGCAACAACTCCCGTACCCTGGTCAACAGCAGATTCGACACGGGCGCCGTGGTCCGCGCTACTTCGCGGCCCCCACCGGCGATCCTCGTCTCCGCACCGGAAGTGGACGAGTCGACAACGAAGGAGTGAGGGTGAGCGACGACGACCACGCTGCCGGAAGGTCCACCATCGACTCGTCACAGCAGACGGGATCGACGCCGGCCGGCAGCGAGCAGCGGCCCACACCGCCGCGGCCGACCCGCGACACCCACCACGACACCGGAGTCATCCCGATCGGATCGCCGCAACTCCCGCCCGTCCGAGTCCCCGGTTCGGCCCCTCGCCGGACGATGCGCGGACCCGAACTCATCGCAGGCGCGTCCGTGGCCGGTGGCCGCTACCGCCTTCTGTCCCCGCACGGCGGTGCGCGCGGACTGCGGTTCTGGCAGGCACTCGACGTCAAGCTCGACCGTGAGGTCGCACTGACGTTCGTCGACGCCGAGCAGAGTGCAGCCGACGGCACCGGGCCCGATTCCCCGCAGGCCATCCTCTCCCGCACGCTGCGACTCGGCCGGATCAACTCGCCCGGTCTGGCACGTGTCCTCGACGTGGTCCGCGGAAGTTCGGGCGGCATCGTCGTCGCCGAGTGGACGCCGGGCCGTTCGCTGCGCGAGATGTCCACGACCGAACCGTCGCCGCTGGGTGCCGCTCGTGCCGTCCGTGCCCTCGCAGCCGCCGCCGAAGCCTCGCACCGAGCGGGCAGCGCGCTGTCGATCGACCATCCCGACCGGATCCGGATCAGTGTCTCCGGCGACGCGGTCCTGGCGTTCCCCGCGACCTTCTCGGACGCCGACGCGGTCTCCGACGTGCACGGTCTCGGAGCGAGCCTGTACGGACTCATCACCGGGCGCTGGCCCCTCGACGAGCCGACCGCACCCGGTCGTCCCCCGGCACCGCACCACAGCGGCGCGACCATCGGCGGTATGCCGGAGGCCGATCGCGGCGCCGACGGCAAGCCCGTCGAGCCCAAGGTTCTCCGCCCCGACATTCCCTTCGAAATCTCCGCTGTCGCCGTGCGCGCCCTGAGCACCGACGGTGGCATCCGCACCGCGGCCACCGTGCAGCACATCCTCGACCAGGCGTCGGTGGTGGATCAGAAGACCGACTTGATCCCGGCGCTGCGCATCGGCCAGCGCACGAGCATGGCCGAAACCCACGCACTTGCCGATCCGGAAGCGCTGGAACAGAAGAAGAAGCACTCCCAGCGCATGCTCGTCGCGCTGATCGGCCTGGGCATCACGACGGTCGTGCTGCTCTCGCTCATCGGCTGGTGGATCACCAATCTTCTCGCCGGCGACACGAGCGACGCTCCGTTGACCAGCCAGGAATTCGGTCTCACGCCGACTGCCGAAGCGCCCGCGGCACCCGAGTCCGCGCTGTCGGAAGAGGCGGCACCCGCAGCGGCGGGTGGACCGATCCCGGCGTCCACCGTGTCGGTGTTCTCCCCGCAGGGCACCCCGGACTCGCCTGCGTCGGCCTCCTTGGCGATCGACGGCGATCCCGCCACCTCCTGGAGCACCGACGCCTATTTCGATCCCTTCCCGTCCCTGAAGAGCGGGGTCGGTCTGCTGGTGACTCTCGATGACGCCGCGACGCTCGAGTCGGCGAAGATCACTTCGAACTCGCCCGGCACGGTGCTCGAGATCCGCAGCGCGCCATCGGATTCGACCACCCTGGACCAGACGCAGGTGATCGGTTCGGCGACACTGGGATCCGGCGAGACCGAGATCCCGCTCGACACCGACGGACGCACCTCGCATGTGTTGCTGTGGATCACCGGCCTCAGCTCCGACGGTGGGAGCAACAAGAGTTCGATCTCCGAGGTCGAGTTCACCGGCTCCGAGTAACCCGTCGCCCCGAGCGTAAGCCGGGGCAACGGTCGTGCGATCGGCTACCATCCGCGCGTGCGAATTTTCGGGGGGATCGCAAAAATCGCCGTGCCCGACGACTCTCTGTCACCAGAGGTCTCGGGTACGTCCGTGTCGGACGCCGCTCTGCTGGCGGCGCACGCGGCCGGCGATCGGGAGGCTTTCGCGACATTGTTGTCGCGCCATTACGACCACTTGTGGCAGGTGGCGCGACGCACCAGTTACTCACCCGAGGACGCGGCAGATTCGCTGCAGGAGGCGCTGCTGTCGGCGCACCGGATGGCCGCGAACTTTCGCCAGGACGCTGCGGTGCGCAGCTGGATGCACACCATCGTCGTGAACGCGTGCCTGGATCGCATCCGCCGCAACAAGGTTCGCCCGACGGTACCGCTCTTCGCCGACGACTCCGAGAATCCCCGGGCGGTACGGGATTCCATTCACGACACTGAGTTGGCACTGGATGTGAAGACGGCACTGTTCACACTTCCCCCGGACCAGCGGGCCGCGATCGTGGCGGTGGACGTGGAGGGATACTCGGTGCGGGAAGCGGCCGAGCGGCTGGGTGTGCCGGAGGGGACGATCAAGAGCAGGTGTGCGCGGGCGCGCCGCAAACTGGCGGTGATGCTCGGCGACCTTCGGGAGTGAGGGAACCGAACACGAGTCCGAATCGTCTTACTCTGGTGAGGACACCCGATCCGTCGAGGAGAACGCGCATGAACGAGGACGAGTTACCCCGTCCGCCGTACTCGCACGACCTGCTCGCCGATCTGCACGCCGGCGTCCTGGACGACGACGTGGCCGAACGACTCTGGCCGCTGGTACGCGCCGACCCGGAGGCTGCCGCAGTCGTGGGACATCTCGACGCGATCCGGACGCGACTGGGTGGGCTGCGAGAGCGCGAACCGACGGAGTCGATCCCTCCGGAGGTCGCCGCGCGGATCGACACCGCGCTCGCGACTGCGCGACGACGACCCGCCCGGACCTGGATTTCCGGAGCCGGTATCGCCGCGGCAGCGGTGTTCGCCGCTGTGTTCGCGATCGTCCTGATCCATTCGGCACCCGGGGGAGACGACGCCGGCAGCGACGCCTACGCCGCTCCGGAGAGCGATGCCGTGTTCGATCCGGCCGCGTTGCGCTCGATGGTCGGCAAGACCTCGCTCGGTCCTCTGTCGGACGAGGTGAGGCTCCGGGAGTGTTTGGGCGCCAACGGTTTCGATTCTTCATACCCGGTACTCGGTTCGCGTCAAACGGAATTCCGCGAGCGCGACGCCGTCCTGTTGCTTCTCGGCGGACCCAACCCCCCGCAGCTGACGGCGGTGATGGTCGGAACGGAATGTGGCGCAGCCGATCCCGCTACCCTCGCGATTCACACCATCGGTTGACCACCAGCACCACCGTTCAGTCGGCGATGGTGAGCAACAGATGAAGGATCCTCGCGCGCAATGCCGGAGTGTCGTCCTCGGCCGCGATCAATCCGGTGAACAGCGCAGTACCGGCGGCCATCACGAGCGCCGCGCGCGCATCGAGTTCTGCGTCTCCGTCGCCGTTCTCGGTGAACAGCGCGGTACTGGGTCCACTGAAAGTGCGCCACAGCGCGTTTCGCAGATCTTCGTGATCCCGCAGCGCCGCGAGTAGACCGGGGAGTGCCGCACGGACCTCCGGTCGCGAGAAGAGTTCGTTGCTGCCGGCGACCACCCATTCGATCCACCCTTTGCGGTCGATCCCGTCGTACGGGGACAGGTCGGGCGCCGAGCCGAGCAGAGCGTCGAGGACCAGGTGTGCCTTGCTGGGCCACCGTCGAGTCAGTGCGGCGCGTCCGACACCCGCGCGTGCGGCGATCGCACGCATGCTGAGACCGTCCCATCCGTCCCGGACGAGCATCGCGCGGGTGACCGCGAGAACTTCGCTGTCGATTCGGGGGTCTCGTGGGCGTCCGGGGTTCGCAGTGGGAGGAGCTGACATCGGCATCTCGTGTGAGTGGGACCAGACGGAGCCTGGAGTGTGATCGGGGTTATAGTCGGGATGATTACGATACCACTGGCATCGAAAGTAGGGTCATGACTGCGCCGCGATCCACCGTCTTCGAGCCGGCCCGCCTCGGGCCGCTCACTCTCCGCAACCGCATCATCAAGGCGGCGACCTTCGAGGGCGTCATGCCCCGGGGTGCGGTCTCCGACGAACTCGTCGAATTCCACGCCGAGGTAGCCCGTGGCGGCACCGCCCTGACGACCGTGGCGTACTGCTCCGTCTCGCCCGCCGGCCGCGTCCACCGCGACACCCTCGTACTCGACCGCGACGCCGTTCCCGGCCTCACACGGCTCACGGACGCTGTGCACCGCGAGGGCGCGCTCGCGTCCGCTCAGATCGGGCACGCCGGCCTCGTGGCCAACCAGTTGTCGAACGGGATGAGCACCACCGCACCCTCGACGCGGATCAGCGCACCCGCCATGGGCCTCGTCCGCGGCGCGACACTCGAGCACCTCGACGCGATCGTCGCGGACTACGTCTCGGCTGCGCGCTACGCCGTGGAATCGGGATTCGACGCGCTCGAGGTGCATCTTGGCCACAACTATCTGCTCAGTTCCTTCATGAGCCCGAACCTCAACAAGCGCACCGACCACTACGGCGGAAGTATCGCCAACCGCACAGCTTTCCCGCGCCGCGTGCTCGCAGCGATCCGGGAAGCAGTGGGGGACTCGGTCGCGGTGATCGCCAAGTTCAACATGACCGACGGTGTGCCGAAGGGCCTGTGGCTCGACGAGTCCCTGCCCATGGCGAAGCTGATCGAATCCGACGGCACGATCGACGCCATGCAGCTGACGGGCGGCAGTTCGCTGCTCAACGGGATGTACTTCTTCCGCGGCGACGTCCCGATGAAGGAGTTCGTGCAGTCACAGCCGAAGGTCGTCGGGTGGGGCCTGAAAGTGTACGGACCCAAGATCTTCCCGAAACTGCCGTTCGAGGAAGCGTTCTTCCTTCCGATGGCCCGGCAGTTCCGTTCCGAACTGTCGCTGCCGTTGATCCTGCTCGGCGGCATCAACCGGCTCGACACCATCGACAACGCTCTGCACGAAGGATTCGAGTTCGTGGCCATGGGACGGGCTCTGCTCCGCGACCCGTATCTCGTCGACAAGTTCCGCGATCACACCGCCGACGAAGGACTGTGCATCCACTGCAACAAGTGCATGCCCACGATCTACACCGGAACCAAATGCGTGATCCGGGAAACACTGCGAGAGGTCCCCGGAGCCGTCTGACGGTCCGGAGGAGGGGGCGTCACGCGCTGTGGCGTGACGCACGGCGCGGGGGGAACAACACCGTTTACCCTGGTGTTGACATCTGTGTATGCTGCCGAGCCGGTTTCCCGGCCCGCGGTGGCTACGACAGTCCCGCCCGCCTACCCGGAAGGCCTTCGCCGCATGACGACCCCGCCCACCATTCACGATCTCATCATCATCGGTTCGGGACCCGCCGGATACACGGCCGCGATCTATGCGGCCCGCGCGGAACTGAAGCCCGTCGTGTTCGAGGGAACACAGTTCGGCGGCGAACTGATGACCACCACCGAGGTCGAGAACTTCCCGGGCTTCAAGGACGGCATCATGGGCCCCGAACTGATGGACCAGATGCGTGAGCAGGCACTCCGCTTCGGCGCGGACATCCGCACCGAGGACGTTGAGGAAGTAGACCTCACCGGTCCGGTCAAGACCGTCGTGGCGAACGGCGAAACCTACAGCAGCCATGCCGTCGTCCTCGCGATGGGCGCCGAACCCCGGTACCTCGGCGTGCCGGGGGAGGAGCGACTCCTCGGCCGCGGTGTGTCCGCGTGCGCGACCTGTGACGGTTTCTTCTTCCGGGACCAAGACATCGTCGTGGTCGGTGGCGGTGACTCCGCGATGGAGGAGGCCACCTTCCTGACCCGCTTCGCGCGCAGCGTCACGATCGTCCACCGCCGCGAAGAGTTCCGCGCATCGAAGATCATGCTCGAGCGCGCCGAGGCGAACGAGAAGATTCGTTTCCTCACCAACACCAGGGTCGTCGAAGTGAACGGTGAGAACAGCGTCACCTCGCTGACCGTCGAGGACACCGTCACCGGCGAGCGCAGCGAACTGCAGGCCACCGGACTCTTCGTCGCCGTCGGCCACGACCCGCGCAGCGCACTCGTCACCGGACAGGTCGAGTTGGACGACGAGGGCTACGTGAAGGTCAACGGCCGCACCACCGCGACGTCGCTGCCGGGTGTGTTCGCCGCCGGAGACCTCGTCGACCACACCTACCGCCAGGCCATCACCGCGGCCGGCAGCGGTTGTTCCGCGGCGATCGACGCCGAGCGCTGGCTCGTCGCCCGCCACGAGGTTCCGCCCTCTGTCGTGCCCGCCCAGGTCTGACAGCACCCCACCCACTCATCGATTCCCGCTCGACACAGGAGATATTGTGGCCGCCAAGGACACCAACACCGTCACCATCACCGATTCCTCGTTCGTCGAGGATGTACTGCAGGCCGACAAGCCCGTGCTCGTCGATTTCTGGGCCACGTGGTGCGGTCCCTGCAAGATGGTCGCTCCGGTTCTCGAGGAGATCGCGGGCGAGCACGGCGACAAGCTGACCATTGCCAAGCTCGACATCGACGCCAATCCATCGGCGGCCCGCGACTACCAGGTGATGTCCATCCCCACCATGATCCTGTTCTCCGGCGGCAAGCCCGTGAAGACCATCGTGGGTGCAAAGGGCAAGGCGGCGTTGCTGCGGGACCTCGCGGACGTCCTGTAGTACGGTCCCGAGGATCGAATCTCGGATGCGCCCGGGGCCCAGGCTCCCGGCGCATCTGAGATAATTCTTCTCGATGCTGCCCTGCCCCGAGCCGGGCGCAATCCGGTCAGCACGGAAAGGCCCAACGCATGCGCCCTCTTCGTCACGGCGACCACGGCCCGGCAGTCGCCGAGATTCGGAGCACTCTGGCCGGCCTGGGTTTCCTGAACGCTCGTCCAGAGTCCTCCGACGCCTGGATGGGCTCCGACGTCGTGTTCGACCGCGAACTCGACGGCGCGGTTCGCGCCTTCCAGCAGCAACGCGGTCTCCTCGTCGACGGGATCGTCGGTCCCGCGACGTACCGCTCTCTCAAGGAGGCGTCGTACCGGCTCGGCGCACGCACCTTGATGTACCAGCTGTCGGCGCCGTTGTACGGCGACGATGTGGCGGCGCTGCAGACTCGGCTGCAGGATCTCGGGTTCTACGTCTCCCGGGTCGACGGCTACTTCGGACAGAAGACCCATGAGGGACTCAGTTCGTTCCAGCGCGAGATCGGTCTCGCCGCGGACGGGATCTGCGGTCCCGAAACCCTGCGGGCACTCGAGTTGCTCGGCACCCGGGTGTCGGGCGGATCGCCGCATGCGATCAGCGAAGAAGAAATCGTCCGGCGGTCGGGCCCCCAGCTGAGCGGGAAGCGGATCGTCATCGATCCGGGTCTCGGCAGCACCGACCACGGCATCATCGTGCCCAGCGTGCACGGGCCGATCTCCGAAGCCGACATCCTGTGGGATCTCGCGCGCCGGCTCGAGGGCCGGATGGCCGCCACCGGTATGGAGACTTTCCTCTCGCGCCCGTACCACGCGAATCCGAGCGACGTCGAGCGTGCCGGCACGTCCAACGCGTTCGGTGCCGATCTCATGATCTCGCTGCGCTGCGACTCGAGTTCGAACCCGCATGCGAGCGGCATCGCAAGCTTCCACTACGGCAACTCCCACGGCTCGGAGTCCATGATCGGGCAGGTGCTGACGGGGTTCATCCAGCGCGAAATCGTGGCTCGCACGTCGCTGCAGGACTGCCGTAGTCACGGACGCACGTGGGATCTGCTCCGCCTGACGAACATGCCCACCGTGCAGATCGATCTCGGCTACCTCACCAACGAGCACGACGCAGCACTGCTCGCCGACCCGCGAACCCGCGACGTGATCGCGGAAGCAATTCTCGTCGCCGTGAAACGGCTGTACCTGCTCGGGCAGGACGATCAGCCGACCGGCACCTACACGTTCGCGGAACTGCTCGCCGAGGAACTGTCCATCACCGAGACCCGCTGAGTCCCTGCCCGGCCGTCAGGGCCGCGCAGGGCCGGCAGGCGAGTGCGTCACGGCACCGCCACCGCGGTACGACCGGTGACATCCTCCACGGTCAGCGAGGCCGCTTCGATCAGGCGCTCGAGCGCCGCTTCCACCTCTTCCTTCCACCCGTGGTCGCGATCGAGTTCGAGTCGCAACCGGGGGAAGCGCGGATGGGGTGCCACCACCTCGAAGCCCATGTCCTCGAGGAAGTCGGCACCGATCATGCATTCGGCGGGGGAGCATTCCCTCGCCGAGGTGGTGCTGGGCACGTCTCCTGCCGACGGCCTGTCGTCCTCCTGCGGACGAACCCCGAATGCCTCGAGGGCTCGAACGTTGCGGCGGACAAGATCGGTCACAACTGCGCGGATGAGATCGGCACCCACGTCCAGATCGGACGCGTGCGGCTCGATCCGCATGGTGGTGAGCAGAATGGCGTCGGCACTGACCGGTGAGGTCGGGAAGAGGCGCGCCCGGGGAACCATGTTGGGCGGCGCGTAGAACGCCACCCCTGCCACTTTGTCCTCGGAGCCCTCGAAGGTGGCTACCTGCGCGCACGACCCCCACTCGAGCATGACCATCGAGAGCCACGCTTCCTTCTCGAACTCGGGATCACAGAAGTTGCGGCCGTCACCGGCGGGTGCCGGATCCATTTCCCAGAACACGCACCGGCGTGGGTGCGCCGGCAACAACTCGATCGCACTCAAGGACAGCGGCGTGACTCGCGTCGACACGGGATACTTTCGCCTCCACGTCTTTCTCTAGCAGACTGTTGTCCCGCCCCGGCCCCGAGTCAAGACGGGCGGGTCGGATTCGCGTCTCGGTCGATCTCGCCCTGGGTCTGCTGCATCATCGTCACGATACGTTCGAGATCGTCCACGGACCCGAACTCCACCACAATCTTGCCTTTGCGCTTGCCCAGGCTCACGGTGACGCGGGTATCGAACGAGTTGGACAGTCGCTCGGCGACGTCCTGCAGGCCGGGCATCTGGATGGGCTTACGGCGCGCCGGGGGAGTTGCGTCGGGGGCGCCACTTCGGTTCGCGAGCATGACCGCTTCTTCGGTCGCTCGTACCGACATCCCCTCCGCGACGATGCGCATCGCGAGGGCTTCCTGTGCATCGGCACCGGCTTCGAGGGCGAGCAGGGCGCGCGCGTGGCCGGCACTGAGCACACCGGCAGCGACGCGGCGCTGGACCGGGATCGGCAACTTCAGCAACCGGATCATGTTGGTGATGACCGGACGGGAACGGCCGAGACGGGTAGCCAGTTCCTCGTGGGTGACCTCGAACTCCTCGAGCAACTGCTGATAGGCCGCGGCTTCTTCCAGAGGATTGAGCTGCACCCGGTGGATGTTTTCGAGCAGAGCGTCGCGGAGCAGCGCGTGGTCGTCCGTGTCGCGGACGATGGCGGCGATGGTGTCGAGGCCGGCCTCCTGGGATGCGCGCCACCGGCGCTCACCCATGATCAGCTGGAAGCGATCACCTTCGGCTCGCCGCACGACGATCGGCTGCATGAGGCCGAACTCGCGGATCGAATGGACGAGTTCGGTCAGCGCCTCTTCGTCGAACACCTGGCGGGGCTGCTTGGGATTCCGGTCGATCCGGTCGATCGGAATCTCGAGGTACACCGCACCGGCGGGGGAGGGGAGGGGTTCGCGCTCCGCCTCGGCAGGTTCCGCGTCGTCGTTCTTGGTGTCCGCCGATGCGGTTTGGCTGTCACCGATGATGAGGTCTGCTGCGGCGGTTCCGAGCCCGGACGGCGACAGTGTCATTCCCGGCGACGTCCCGGGACGACGTCCGGTTGCCGGTTTCGTGGCCGGCGCGGGAGTGGGCGCCGCAGGAGGAGCGGTCGTAGTCGGGGCGGATCCGGTGGTGTCCGGTGCGGGCACATCCACCGGAGGGCCGGTCGGGATCAGTGCTGCCAATCCGCGTCCGAGCCCGCCCTTGCGTGTTGCGCTCATTCGTTCCCCTGCTTCTTCTGTATCCCGCGTGCCGCCAACTCGCGCCCGGCGTCGAGATAACTCATCGCACCGCGCGATCCCGGATCGTAATCGAGCACCGTCATCCCGTATCCGGGAGCTTCGGAAACCTTCACGCTGCGCGGGATGACCGACCGCAGCACCGCCGAGCCGAAGTGGGCCCGCACCTCGGAAGCGACCTGATCTGCCAGTTTCGTGCGCCCGTCGTACATCGTGAGCAGCACCGTGGAGACGTGGAGTTCGCGATTGAGATGCGACTGCACGAGTTCGATATTCCGGAGCAACTGGCCGACGCCTTCGAGTGCGTAGTACTCGCACTGGATGGGGATGAGCACTTCCTTGGCTGCCACGAGTGCGTTCACCGTCAGCAGTCCCAGCGAAGGCGGGCAGTCGATGATGACGTAGTCGTAGTCCCGCGATCCCAGCGCCTCCTTCGTGAGAGCGTTCCGGAGACGGTTCTCGCGGGCGACCATGGAGACGAGTTCGATCTCCGCGCCGGCCAGATCGATCGTCGCCGGGATGCAGAAGAGTCGCTCACTGTGGGGACTCTGCTGAACGGCGTCGGCGGCGGCCACCTCGCCGAGGAGAATCTCGTAACTCGACGGGACGCCGGAATGATGGGGAACTCCGAGCGCCGTGCTCGCATTGCCCTGGGGGTCGAGGTCGACGACGAGCACCGTCAGTCCTTGGACTGCAAGCGCCGCGGCGAGGTTGACGGCGGTCGTGGTTTTGCCCACCCCGCCCTTCTGATTGGCGATGGTCAAGACGCGGCGTTCGTGGGGCTTCGGAAGCGCGATGGCCTCGCCCGGGTGAAGCACCTGACTCGCACGGTGGGCCGCGGCGCCGATGGGAGTATCGATACCGGCGAACCCATCGAAGGGAACGGGTGAGAACTCGTCGTTCATTGCCTCGGTTTCACGTGAAACAGCGGATTCAGATCCACCCGTCATAGAACGCTCCTTAAACGTTTGATCCGCACGGTCCGCACGCTACATCCTCTTCGCTCCCGGGCCGCGGCGCACGGCGTGCTCGCAACAACGAGGGGTGAGACATGATCCGGAGAAATGGCCGTAGCTTCGACGCGTCGTTTCACGTCCACTTCCTCGGTCGGTTCAGTATTCCATCCGCATTCTATGTGTCCCTCACTCGATCGCACGGCAGGACGTTCCACGTGAAACATGCCGTCTTTGTTTCACGTGAAACAGCGACGTCGACTCCCGGGCTTCCCGGGTGGTTCCACGTGAAACATTCCGGATTCCACGGAGCGCGGCGGCGAGCCGGGAAGCAGCTGAAAGCAAAATTCTAATACCTTGCAGCCCAGCGGAACTCACCCAACGAGAATCGGAAAGTATTGGAGGAGTGAGTCTTTCCCTATCAGTGCTCGCCACTTGCTGGCCCGAACTCCATCGTCACAGTGACGAAATGCAGCCGGGTCGGTGGTACCCGCCGAATCGACCGCAAAAACTCCCCATTCGCAGTGGTTCGTACTCGAGAGAGACGACTCGAGCTCGAGACACGTCGTGCGTGTTCCGGAAGCGCGAAATCGGTCGCCGGGAATTTGCAAACCCCGGAATGCAGCGAACCCCTCTCCACCCCGCGGCGGGGGAGGGGAGGGGTTCGTTTCACGTGGAACAGTTACCGGTTTTTGCGCCGGCGCGAAAGTCGAGCCATGCGTTCCGCCTTCACGACGAGAGTCGGTACCGGAAGTACATCGTGACCGCACTCGAGCACCTCGAGATTGCCGGCACCGAGACGCGCAAGTTCGTCGCGGTCACGGTCGATCTCTTCCTGCGCCGAAGCCCCCTTCAGCGCCAGCATGCGGCCACCTTCGTGAATGAGCGGCAACGACCACTTGGCGAGCTTCGCCAGTGGCGCGACGGCACGCGAGGTGACCACGTCGGCGCCGCCTGCTTCTTGCAGCACGCTGGGTTGCTCCGCCCGGCCACGGACCACGAGAACGTTGTCGAGGTTGTTGGCTTCGACGAACTCCGCCAGATACACGGTGCGACGGAGGAGCGGTTCCACCAGTGTGATCTTCAGGTCCGGTCGAGCGATCGCCAAGGGAATCCCGGGTAGCCCCGCACCACTGCCGACATCGACGACTGCTTCGTCCTCCTGAATGAGTTCCCCCAGGACTGCGCAGTTCAAGATATGGCGCTCCCAGAGGCGGGACACCTCGCGTGGGCCGATGAGTCCGCGCTCGACGCCGTCCGTCGACAGCGACCGGTGGTAGCGCTCGGCGATCTCGAAACGGTCGCCGAATATCCGCTGCGCATTCGCGAGCAGGTCTGCCTCGTCCTGTTCCACGTGAAACATCCTCTCCTGCGACGGTGCCCCGGTGATGCCGGTTCCGTCGAAGCCTCCATCGAAGAAAAAGAGGGACCCCGACGGTTCAGGGTCCCTCTTCGAGCCGAAAGCGGCTGGCTCAGTCCTGCACGATCACGACGCGCCGATGCGGTTCGGCGCCTTCGCTCTCGCTGGAAACCCCGTCGACCTTCGCGACCGCGTCGTGCACGATCTTGCGCTCGAAGGGGGTCATCGGTGCGAGTTCCTCACGCCCACCGCCGGCCAGGACACGCTTGGCGGCCGAGGTACCGAGTTCGGTCAGTTCCGCACGCTTACCTGCGCGCCAGCCTGCGATGTCGAGCATCAGCTTGCTGCGTTCGCCGGTGGCCTGCTGCACGGCGAGCCTGGTGAGCTCCTGGAGTGCGTCGAGCACGTCGCCGTTGCTACCGACGAGCTTGCTCAGATCCTTGCCACCGTCGATGCTCACGACCGCCCGGTCGCCCTCCACATCGAGGTCGATGTCGCCGTCGAAGTCGAGCACGTCGAGCAACTGCTCGAGGTAGTCGCCGGCGATTTCACCTTCCTCGATCAGGTCTTCGTCGTCGACCACGTCGGTGTCGAGTTCAGGGTCGGTTTCGAGTGCAGGCTCGCGCGCCTCGCCGGTCACCTCGATGTCCTCCTGTGCCTTGTCCAGGTCACTGGCCATGATCAGCTCTCTTCTACTTCGGTCAGCGCCGCTTGCGCTTGGAGTTCTTGGGACGGCTACCCGGTTTCGGCGCCGAAGAGCCGGGACCGGACGTCGGCGTGGAGTCGCCGGCCGCGCGGGTTTCGTCTGCATCCTTCTTCGTCAGCGACACCTCGGGCCCCTCCACGGCGCTCGTACCGTCCGTGGGAGCAGTGTCTGCCGAAGCCACAGCGCCCTTCTTCTTCTTCGCCTTGTTGGGCCGGGCACCCGGCTTCGGGGCATTCTCGTTCCGGCGTGCGAGCGCCGCGGCACGCTTCTCTTCTTCTTCCTGATCGATCTTCCGGAAGACCAGGTGCTGCTGTGCGTAGGTCCAGACGTTGTTGCTCACCCAGTACAGGATGATCGCGATCGGCAGGAACGGACCACCGACGAGAACACCGAGCGGGAACACATACAGAGCCAACTTGTTCATGATCGCTGCCTGCGGATTCGCCGCAGCCTGCGTGCTCTGGCGCGCGACCGAAGCCCGCGCGTTGAAGTGCGTGGCGATGCCGGCCACGATCATGAGCGGAACGGCGACGGCCGCGATCTGCCACCGCGAAGGAATGTCACCGAACGGCGCGAAAGCCTCGAGCGATGCGATCGGCTGGGTGATCCACGACGAGATGGGGGCACCGAACAGGCGCGCGCTCAGGAAGGATTCGACGTCTTCCGGGCTGAACGCGTAGTTGCCGACCTGTGCGTTCTGCTCCGGTGTCAGACCGAGCTGACCGAAACCGGTGCCGGTCCGGTTGAACGACCGCAGCACGTGGAACAGGCCGATGAACACCGGCACCTGCAGAAGAACAGGCAGGCAGCCCATGAGCGGGTTGAAGCCGTGCTCCTTCTGAAGCTTCTGCATCTCGAGCGCCTGCCGCTGGCGGTCGTTCGAGTACTTCTTCTGCAGCGCCTTGATCTGCGGCTGAAGCTCTTGCATCTGCCGGGTCGTGCGGACCTGCTTGACGAACGGTTTGTACAGGATCGCGCGGAGGGTGAACACGAGGAACACCACCGACAGCGCCCACGTCCAGCCGCTGTCGGGCGCAAGTACGAACGAGAAGGCTTTGTGCCAGACCCAGAGGATCCAGGACACGGGATAGTAGATGAAGTCGAGCACGGCTCTATGTACTCCTCGGGTCGTCCATGTCGCCACGGAGAGGCGTCGGTCTCAGGTCTTCGCTCCGGTCAGGTATCCACATGGGACGACCGATGTCTCCGCTCGGGTACCGGATCCCATCCTCCAGGATGCCAGGGACCACACTTGAGCAACCGCACCACCGTGAGCGCAGTTCCGACCACGAACCCTCGCGTGCGTAACGCTTCGACCGCGTATTCGCTACAGGTGGGAGTGAACCGGCACGTCGGCATGCGGGTGGGCGACACGTACGTGCGGTAGAGCTCGATACAGAAGACCAGTGCCCGCGCCGGCGCGGACCGGATCCTGGTCCAGCTCGAGTTCGCGTCGGTCATGCGAGATTCCGGAGGTCGGTAGAGCGGTCGTGTTCCGGCGGGGCGGCGACAGGGTCGGCCACGCTGTCCGGGGAGTCGAGAAGTCCGAGTCGGGCCAAACCCGTACGGACCTGCTTGTCGAGCTCACGCGAATCCGCGGTGGCCGCGCCGGGCAATGCCCGCAGCACTACGTCGGTGTTCTCGGGCACACGCTCGACGAGGGAAGCACAGATATGACGAAGCCGGCGCGCGACTCGATGTCGAATCACCGCCGGCCCGACAGCCTTATTCACGACGAGCCCGAAACGGGGACCGTCGACACTCACCAAGAACTCGGACCGATCCCGCTCGAGAGCGTGAATCACAAGGTCTCGCCGTCCCTGACGGCGGCCGCGACGGACGGTATCGGAAAAGTCCGTGCGGCGCCGCAGTCGATACGGCTCAGGTAACACCCCGAGCTCCCGTTACGGGATCAGGCGGTGAGTGAAGCGCGGCCCTTACGGCGACGCGCCGTCACGATTGCGCGACCCGCACGGGTCCGCATCCGGAGACGGAAGCCGTGGACGCGCGCGCGGCGTCGGTTGTTCGGCTGGAACGTCCGCTTGCCCTTAGCCACGGTCAACACTCCTCGAGATATATGTGACGCCGGCAGGCGCCATCGGTCTAACTTGTACGGATTTCGCACGACCCGTGCGCAATGAGTGCAGCACGGACCTATCACTTCTGCATGAGTGACTGTTCGAGGCTACTCGGATACGGACGCGAAATCAAACCGCCGTCTCCGTGCCCACGCAACCCGACACGCCGCACAAACTGCCCGGAAGTTGCCCTCCCACAACGGGTGTGTGCCACATCACCTTCGGTTACGATCTCTCGCATGGCTTCGTCCGCGAACCCGCAGCACACAAGCCCGCTCGTGCCACCGCCGCACGAGCACCGACGATGTGCGCGGCCGCCGGTCACGCACTACCGCCCCTGACCGCGCGCCGAGGCACACCGGTCGGATGGCTCCCCGTGTGTCACACTGAGCACGAGAAGCCGGCACGAGAACTCGATCGTCCCCTTCGTCTGTGCACACGGTTGCACCTTTCCTGCACACATCCACCGGGTCATACCACTCGGTTGTCCACACCTGTGGATAATCGTGTGGAAATCATGTCGACCCTGTGGGAGGAAGCTACGTGAACGACGAGCCGAACGCGCTTGCCGATGTGTGGGCGGACGTCGTCGCCGAGCTGACAGCGGACGACGGAGTACTGACCAAGAGCCAGAAGGCATGGCTCGCACTGGTCAAACCGATCACGTTGGCCCAGGGCTTCGCCCTCCTCTCCGTACCGTCGACGCTGGCACAGCAGTCGATCGAGCGCGATCTGCGCGAACCGATCCTGCGAGTGCTCACCCGCTACCTCGGTCATCGCGTCGAGGGCCTCGGTGTACGCGTCGAACCACGTGAACGGGTCGACGACCCCGCAGAGGATCCGTACGCCGAACCCCGCGACACACTTCCCCTCGAAGGCCTGCCCGGGGACAGGGCCTCGGTGGATACCCGCAGTGGAGAGAGCCGCGCCCGGGACGCACGGCGCGAGCCGGCGGGATCTCGAGACGGTGGTTCGCCTCGAGACGGACGGTCGTCCCGCGACGGTATGGCGCCGGGTGAAGGTATCGGGCACCTGCGGCGGAGATACAGCTCGCCCCGCGACCACGACATGCTCGACGGCGACAACGACCACGAGGAAGTCGACGACGACAGGGAAGCCCTGACCGCGGTTCGCGAATCGTGGCCGTCGTACTTCACGCAGCCGCCGCCGCCCGAGGCCCCTTCGATGGGCAGTAGCAGCCTCAACGCCAAGTACACCTTCGACACCTTCGTGATCGGTGCGTCGAACCGCTTCGCCCATGCCGCCGCCGTCGCGATCGCCGAGGCCCCTGCCAGGGCGTACAACCCGCTGTTCATCTGGGGTGCGTCCGGTCTGGGTAAAACCCACCTACTTCACGCGGCGGGTCACTACGCGCAGCGCCTGTTCCCCGGGATGAGGGTGAAGTACGTCTCCACCGAGGAGTTCACGAACGACTTCATCAACAGCCTGCGCGACGACCGCAAGGTCGCGTTCAAGCGGCGATACCGGGAGACCGACATCCTGCTGGTGGACGACATCCAGTTCATCGAGGGCAAGGAAGGTATCCAGGAGGAGTTCTTCCACACCTTCAACACGCTCCACAACGCGAACAAGCAGATCGTGGTGTCGTCGGACCGGCCGCCCAAGCAGCTGGCGACGCTCGAGGAACGCCTGCGCACGCGGTTCGAGTGGGGCCTGATCACCGATGTGCAGCCGCCCGAACTCGAGACGCGTATCGCCATCCTCAGCAAGAAGGCGCGGATGGACGGGCTCAACGTCCCGCACGACGTCCTCGAGCTGATCGCCAGCCGCATCGAACGCAACATCCGCGAACTCGAGGGTGCGCTGATCCGTGTCACGGCCTTCGCGTCGCTCAACAGACAGCCTCTCGACCTGACGCTGGCCGAGGTTGTGCTGCGCGATTTGATGCCCGATTCGACTGCTCTTGAGATCAACGCGGCGACCATCATGGCGGTGACCGCGGAGTACTTCGGCACGTCCATCGACGACCTGTGCGGGCCGGGCAAGGCGCGTCCTCTCGCCCAGGCCAGGCAGATATCGATGTACCTGTGCCGCGAACTGACAGATCTGTCGCTGCCGAAGATCGGGCAGACATTCGGACGTGACCACACCACAGTCATGTACGCGGACAAGAAGATTCGCAAGGAAATGACCGAACGCCGCAAGGTGTACGACCAGGTTCAGGAACTCACCGCGCGGATCAAGCAGAGGTCCAAGCGGTAGTTCACACCGCAGAAAGTCATCCACAGGGAGTGCCCACAAGGCGCTCCCTGTGTGGTTTTCGTCCCGCATCTCGAGAAAGTCCGGACACTCACACCTGTGGACAACGGTGTGCACAACGTGGGATCTTTGTGGACGAACGGTGGACAGAGGATGAACAGTCTCGAGGAATCCACATTCATCCTCGAGTAGTCCTCGAGTTCATCCTCGAGTTGGGGGCCCTCGAGAAGCGCACCCACCAGCGTAGACGTAGATCGGTCCACAGATTCCACAGGACCTATTACTACTTCTGTGAGTTCTTCCTAGAAAACTATTTAAAAACAGCTGTGTGGATGGAACCGGTCCACAGGCCTCTCGAGCAGGTTGTGTTCCCCGAGCCCCCGGCTTTCCAACCAGCCGGGGAAGGCATACCGTGGAGCCGCATCCCCCGACGCCGCCCTGCGGAGTCGGGGCCTTGTGTCAGACTTCGTACGACTTGTCGAGACCACGATCGAAGGGATCCACCGGGCGATGGAGCTTGGAAGCATGAAGTTTCGTGTTGCTCGCGAGGACTTCGCCGACTCTGTCGCGTGGGTTGCCCGGAGCCTGCCGTCCCGTCCGCCTGTGCCCGTTCTGGGCGGGGTGTTGCTCGGAGCCGAAGAGCAGGGATTGACCGTCTCCGGATTCGACTACGAGGTATCGGCGCAGGTCCACGTGGCCGCCGAGGTCATCACCACCGGCCAGGCGCTCGTGTCGGGCAAGCTGCTCGCCGACATCACCCGCTCGCTGCCCAACAAGCCGGTCGACGTGGTGCTCGACGGCACCCGCGTGCTCATCACGTGCGGCAGCGCGAAGTTCTCTCTCCCGACGATGCCCGTCGAGGATTATCCCCAGCTTCCCGAACTGCCTCAGCAGACCGGCTCGCTGGCCGGCGACCTGTTCGCCGAGGCCATCAGCCAGGTTGCGGTTGCCGCAGGCCGGGACGACACCCTCCCGATGCTCACCGGCATCCGGGTCGAGATCGACGGCACGGACGTAGTGCTCGCCGCGACCGACCGGTTCCGTCTCGCAGTGCGCAAACTCGAGTGGATGCCCACCACGGACACCACGACGGCCGCAGTGCTCGTACCTGCCAAGACCCTCTCCGAAGCCGCGAAAACTGTTGGCGGCTCGTCGAATTCACCTGTGCAGCTCGCATTGGGTAGCGGCTCGTCCGTCGGTGCCGAAGGACTTCTCGGCATCGTCGCGGACGGTCGTCGCACCACCACCCGCCTGCTCGACGCCGAATTCCCCAAGTTCCGCCAGTTGCTGCCCAACGAGCACACTGCGATGGCCACCGTCGAGATCGCTCCGCTCGTCGAAGCGATCAAGCGTGTCGCGCTCGTCGCCGAGCGTGGGGCACAGGTTCGACTCGAGTTCACCGACGGCGGCGTGCTCCTGTCAGCCGGCGGCGACGATGCCGGTCGCGCCGAGGAATCACATCCCGCGGAGTTCTACGGCGAACCGCTGGTCATCGCGTTCAATCCCGGTTACCTGCTCGACGGACTCACCTCGCTGCACACCGACAAGGTCTCGTTCGGCTTCACCACCGCGAGCCGCCCTGCCGTTCTCCGGCCGGCACTCGAGGAAGAACCGTCGCCCGACGCTTCGGGTACCTTCGCTGCCCCCGAGAGCGATTACACCTATCTGCTGATGCCGGTGCGCCTGCCGGGCTGACCGGCGCGCCAGATTTGGACGGTCCGTGTACGTTCGTACCTTCTCGTTGCGTGACTTCCGTTCCTGGGAAGCCGTTTCCGTCGATCTCCAGCCCGGAGCGACGGTCTTCGTCGGACGCAACGGCTACGGCAAGACGAACCTGCTCGAGGCTCTCGGATACCTGTCGACGCTGTCGTCACACCGTGTCGCGTCCGACGCACCACTGCTGCGAGCGGGTACTTCTCGCGCATTCGCCGGTGCCCAGGTCGTCAATGCGGGCCGCGAACTGGGCACCGACATCGAGATTCTCGAGGGCAAGGCGAATCGTGCCCGGATCAACCAGTCGCCGGCCCGTCGACCCAGGGAGATCCTGGGCATCCTGAGGACCGTGCTGTTCGCGCCCGAGGATCTATCGCTGGTGCGCGGCGACCCCGGTGACCGGCGACGATATCTCGACGAGTTGCTCACCACCCGCTTCCCGAGGATGAGCGGTGTGCGGGCCGACTACGACAAGGTGCTGCGTCAGCGTTCGGCGCTTCTCAAGACCGCCGGCGGTGCGCTGCGCCGCGGTACGCGCTCGAGTGACGGTGCGAGTGCACTCGCAACCCTCGATATCTGGGACGGTCACCTGGCGGCACACGGCTCCGAGTTGCTCGCGGCCCGACTCGAGTTGCTGCACGCTCTGGCTCCGCATGTGACGGAGGCGTACCGCTCGATCGCCCCGGAATCACGTCCTGCGAGCCTGCGCTACCGCAGCAGTCTCGGAGATGCCCTGCCCGAGGAGTTCTCCGATCCGGCCCGCGTTCCGGCTCCGGACGACCGCGAATTCCTCGAGACGGTGTTTCTGCACCGGCTGGCTGAAGCGCGGACCAAGGAGATCGAGCGCGGAGTGTGCCTGGTGGGTCCGCACCGGGATGATCTCGAGTTGATTCTGGGCGAGCACGCGGCAAAGGGATATGCCAGCCACGGCGAGTCGTGGTCGTTCGCGCTGGCGCTCCGCCTCGGCGCGTTCGCGCTGCTGCGGACGGACGGCACCGACCCGGTGTTGATGCTCGACGACGTCTTCGCCGAACTCGATCGTCGTCGTCGCGCCGCGCTCGCCGAGGTGGCTGCCTCGGCCGAACAGGTACTCATCACCGCGGCAGTCCCCGAGGACGTACCGGACGAGTTGAGCGGGGCGCGATTCCCTGTGGAAGCGGAAGACACCGAAAACGGTCGTATCTCTGTTCTGGGATCTGTGCAGTGGGCGCACACACAAGCGGTGGGGGGTTCCGATGACTGACGAAGTACAGCCCGACGGCGGTTCGGCCGGTGAACCGGAACTGAAGGGCGTCGACCTGGCACGGCGGGCGCTCGAGGAAGCTCGAGCAGCAGCCAAAGCGAGTGGCAAGGCGGTCGGCCAGGGACGCGCGTCGCGCGGGAATCTGCGTCCGCGCCGCCGTCGCCGTGGCTGGTCCGGCCCCGGACCCGACGACCGGGATCCCCAGCCGCTGGGAGCACTCACCGGAGCGATCTCGAAGCAACGTGGCTGGTCGACCCATGTATCCGAGGGCACCGTCATGGGCAGTTGGCCGCGGGTGGTGGGTGAGGACATCGCCGGGCACGCCCAGCCGACGTCGCTGCGAGACGGCATCCTGCATATTTCCGCCGAGTCCACGGCCTGGGCCACCCAGTTGCGGATGATGCAGTCGCAGATCCTGGCGAAGATCGCCGCGTCGGTCGGCCACGGAGTGGTGAAGGAGTTGCGGATCACCGGTCCGACGGCCCCGAGTTGGCGCAAGGGTGAGCGGCACATCCGTGGTCGCGGCCCCCGCGACACGTACGGGTGATCCAGGTCGCCCGCGACCGCTATGAGCGTCGGACGGATCCGGCGCACGAAAATACTTGTGCTGACGCGCGCGCGGCCCGCTGCGGGCATGTCAGCGGGGTTACAACCGCATTCTGTGTCGAGCCGGGCATATGGGTGTCGGCCACGTAGGATGGATGGAGAATGCCGCGCGCATTGTGCGCGGCCGAGGCGGAGAAGGAGAGCTACCCCCCCGTGGCTGCCCAGAAGGCGAACAAGAGCAAGAACAACTACGGTGCGTCGTCCATCACCGTCCTCGAAGGACTCGAGGCGGTGCGCAAGCGCCCAGGCATGTACATCGGCTCCACCGGAGAGCGTGGTCTGCACCACCTGATCTGGGAAGTCGTCGACAACTCGGTCGACGAGGCGATGGCCGGGTACGCGTCGAAGGTCGAGGTCACGCTTCTCGAGGACGGCGGTGTGCAGGTCGTCGACGACGGCCGTGGCATCCCCGTCGGTATGCACTCGTCGGGTGCCCCGACGGTCGAGGTCGTTCTCACCCAGCTGCACGCCGGCGGCAAGTTCGACTCCGATGCGTACGCCGTCTCCGGCGGTCTGCACGGTGTCGGCATCTCCGTGGTCAACGCGCTCTCGACCATTCTCGAGGTCGAGATCGACTGCGACGGCTACCACTGGGAACAGACGTACACGCACTCCAAGCCGGGTGAACTGGTCCAGGGCGAGCCCACGACGAGGACCGGAACCACGGTCCGGTTCTGGCCGGACCCGGAGATCTTCGAGACCACAACCTTCAACTTCGAGACCGTTGCCCGTCGCCTGCAGGAGATGGCGTTCCTGAACAAGGGACTGACCATCACGCTCACCGACGAGCGCGTGCTTCCCGAAGAAGTGACCGACGACGTCGTCCTCGAGACCGCGGAAGCGCCGAAGACCGCCGAGGATCAGGAAATTGAGGCCAAGAAGCCCGAGGTCCAGAAGGTCAAGACCCGCGTCTACCACTACCCCGGTGGTCTCGAGGACTATGTGCGCCACCTGAACCGCACCAAGTCGCCGATCCACAATTCGGTGGTGGGGTTCACGGCCAAGGGCACCGGCCACGAACTCGAGGTCGCGATGCAATGGAACTCGGGTTACTCCGAGTCCGTGCACACCTTCGCCAACACCATCAACACCCACGAGGGCGGTACGCACGAGGAAGGGTTCCGTGCGGCCCTGACCACCGTGGTCAACAAGTACGCGAAGGACAAGAAGCTTCTCAAGGACAAGGATCCGAACCTCACGGGTGACGACATCCGCGAGGGTCTCGCGGCGATCGTCTCCGTCAAGGTGGCCGAGCCTCAGTTCGAAGGCCAGACCAAGACGAAGCTCGGCAACACCGAGGTCAAGTCGTTCGTGCAGAAGGCGTGCAACGAGCACATGTCGCACTGGTTCGAGGCGAACCCGGCCGACGCGAAGACGATTGTGACCAAAGCTGTTTCGTCGGCTCACGCCCGCCTGGCTGCACGTAAGGCGCGAGAACTGGTGCGGCGCAAGAGCGCTACGGATATCGGTGGCCTGCCCGGCAAGCTCGCCGACTGCCGTTCCAAGGATCCGAGCAAGTGCGAGATCTACATCGTGGAGGGCGACTCGGCCGGCGGTTCCGCGAAGTCGGGTCGCGACTCGATGTACCAGGCGATCCTGCCGTTGCGCGGCAAGATCATCAATGTCGAGAAGGCTCGCATCGATCGCGTGCTCAAGAACGCGGAAGTCCAGTCGATCATCACGGCGTTCGGCACGGGCATCCACGAAGAGTTCGACATCGCGAAGCTGCGCTACCACAAGATCGTGCTGATGGCCGACGCCGACGTCGACGGCCAGCACATCGCGACCTTGTTGCTCACCTTGCTGTTCCGCTTCATGCGGCCTCTCGTCGAGGACGGCCACGTCTACCTCGCTCAGCCGCCGCTGTACAAGCTGAAGTGGCAGCGGAGCGAGCCCGAGTTCGCGTACTCGGACCGTGAGCGCGACGTTCTCCTCAAGGCCGGTCTCGAGTCCGGTAAGAAGATCAACAAGGACGACGGCATTCAGCGGTACAAGGGCCTCGGTGAGATGAATGCCAAGGAACTGTGGGAGACCACGATGGACCCCGCGGTGCGGATTCTTCGTCAGGTCACTCTCGACGATGCTGCTGCGGCCGACGAACTGTTCAGCGTCCTCATGGGTGAGGACGTGGAGGCACGCCGAAGCTTCATCACGCGCAACGCGAAAGACGTGCGGTTCCTCGACGTCTGATGCGGGGCTGCTCGTTGCTCGCTGAGTAAAAAACGGCCACATCGGGATCCCTTTCGTGAGAGACATCACATTAGGGGTCCCGATGCTGTGACATGTGACAATGACACGCTGGTCACACTTGCTGGCTACCCGCTAGTACAGTCCATTGGGCCACCGGCATGTGTGGCTGCCGTACAGGGGGTCTGGTGCATTTCGCAGGGGGATGTGAGAGATCGCCTTCCGTATTCCCTGTGTGTACCGCTATGGTGCCCTCACCCAGGAACGTCTCGTTCGACTGCATCGATCGAAAACGCACTCAGTTTCGAGCGGTGCGCCGGTTGGCGCTCGTCGCCTGGCGCGAACGGGGTGGAAGGAGAGCTGTTAATCCATGAGTGACAAGTCGCCGCCCCGGCAGCGGTGGTGGAACATCGAGGGGTGGGGTCTTCGCACGAAGGTCACCGCCGTTCTCGCTGTCCCCGTGATAGTGGCGATGGTCCTGGGTGGTCTTCGCGTCGAGAACGAACTCACCAATGCGGTGCACTTCTCCTCTGCCGCCGATCAGGTCGCGGTAGTGCCCGACATCGTCGACTTCTCGACTGCGTTCGCGACAGCGACGGGCAACGTGGCGGCGGGAACGATCACGCCCGAGGAGATGGATACCCTCGGCGACACCTTCGTCACGATGAAGACGATCGCTGCCAGTCCTCAGTTCGACGAGGCACTCGTCTCGGACCTCGAGCGCACGATCGCCATCGCGGATGCCCTCTACACCAAGATGAAGGCCGGGCCCGTCGCGATCGCCGAGATCGCCACGGTCACCAGTGAGGTGCGAGACAACCTCAACAGGATCGTGGAAGCGGTCCTCGACGGCGTCGACGACCGCGAGATCCTCGACTACGGCAACCAACTCGTGAACGCCTGGTACTCCCAGCGTTACCTCTTCGGCCAGGTACTCGGCGTGCTCGACATTCTCGAGAACCCCGAGAAGCCCGATACCGGTCTCGTGACCGCTTCCGGCGGCGAGCTCGCGATGCTCGATCTTCTTTCACGTTCCTACCCGCTGGCCGACGCCCAGATCGCCGACCTGCGCTCCGGAGTCAAGGAACGCACCGACATGGTCGCGGCGGCCGGCGAAGGCCCGCTCCCGATCCTCAACGTCCGTGCGTCCCTGCTGCACAGCGTCGACGTGTACGGCGGCATCATCGATGCCGCTGCCCAGCAGATCACCACCACGATCCAGGATCGCGCTGCGGAGACCCGCGCAGCGGCGTTGCGCGACACTGCGATTGTGCTCGCAGCACTGCTCGCGGCCCTCGTCCTGGCGCTGCTCGTCTCGCGTTCTCTCGTCGGACCGATCCGCCGGCTGCGGTACGGAACGCTCAAGGTTGCCCGTCAAGAACTGCCCGAAGCGATCGACCGCATCAAGGTCGGCGACAGCATCGAGGACATCGGGTTCACCCGGGTTCCTGTCCACACCACCGAGGAGATCGGTCAGCTCGCGCGTGCGGTCGACGACATGCACGGCCAGGCTCTGCGTCTCGCAGGTGAACAGGCCCACCTCCGTCTCCAGATCAACGACATGTTCGAGACGCTGGCACGACGGAGCAAGTCGCTCGTCGAGCAGCAGCTCGGGCTCATCGAGCGTCTCGAGTTCGAGGAGAAGGACCCCAGTCGTCTCGAAAGCCTCTTCCGGCTCGACCATCTCGCGGCGCGTATGCGACGCAACGGCGACAACCTGCTGATTCTCTCGGGCACCCGCATCCGCCGCGGTCACTCGGCTCCGGTGCAACTCGGTGACATCCTCCGTGCCGCGATGTCCGAGGTCGAGGACTACCAGCGCGTCCAGATCGGTTCCACACCGGACGGTGCGTTGAGCGGTGCGGTTGCGGCCGACATCGTGCACCTGCTCGCCGAACTGGTCGACAACTCGTTGCGCGCCTCCCCGCCGGACAGCACCGTCACGTTCAGCTTCGCGCGCGCGGTCGACGGCGGCTTGCTCGTCGAGATCGCCGATCGCGGTATCGGTATTCCTCCCGAGGAACTCGAGATCATCAATCAGCGTCTGACCAACGGCGGCGCAGTCGGTCCCGACACCGCCCGTCACATGGGTCTGTTCGTGGTGTCGCGTCTCGCCGAGCGTCACGGCCTCACTGTCAGGCTCCGTCCTACGTTCGACACCGCGCGCAACCCCGGTATCACCGCGAGCGTGCACATCCCGGACGTGCTCCTGGTTTCGCCGCTCGCGCTGTCGCACACGGGTCCGCAACCGCGGGTCATCGATGCAGAGCCCGAACCGCAGCCCGCCGCACTGTCCGCGCCGTCGTCGCAGGAAATGCCCCAGCTCGCGTCTCCTGTTCGCGAAAAGGACCAGGAAGCGCCCAAGCCCCAAGCGAAGCCCAAGCCACAGCCGCAAGCTCAGCCCGAGCCGCAGTCCCGGCCGCAGCCGCAAGCGCGCCCGGAGCCGCAGGCTCGTCCGCAAGCTCAGCCGCAGCCCCGGCCGCAACCGCAGCCGCAGGCTCGTCCGCAAGCTCAGCCGCAGTCTCGACCCCAGGCTCAGCCACAGCCCGCTCCGCAGTCTCAGCCGATCCGCGTGGATGCGTACGACCGGCCCGATCGCGAGGACCCCGCTCCGAAGTCGCAGCCGATTCGGATCGAGGCCTACGACCGGTCCTCCTACGGCCAGGACGAGCGGTCCTCGGAGGGACGGGATTCGGGTCAAGCCCGTCGCGACTCCGCCGCGGTCTCTGCACCCCGCGACGCGGGTCGTCCGGGATTCCCGCCGGGATCTCGTGAAGCGGCTCCGCGTGAGACGACCGGCGCGCACGAGTTGTCTGCGCTGCGTGAGTCCGGCGTGCCCGGACAAGGGCAGCGTGGTCCGGGCAACCGGTCGGGTCTGCCGACACGTCAGCCGGGATCGGCGTCGGGAATTCCCCCGCGTCAGCCCGATGCGGGTTCCGGTCTGCCCCCGCGCGATCCCGGTGCAGCGGCGTCGGGTCTCCCGACACGCCAGCCGGGGGCGGCGCCCGGTCTGCCCACCCGCCGGCCCGGTGCGACTCCCGGTCTGCCGACTCGTCAGCCGGGGGCGACTCCCGGTCTGCCCACACGTCAGCCCGGTGCGACCAACGGTCTTCCGCAGCCACAGCCGGCTCCGCGCAGGATCCAGCCCGATGCTGCAGCCGCATTCGTTTCGGCGCTTCCGCCGCGCGGTCAGCACGGCCAGAACCGGCCGGCCCAGGACCGGGTGTGGCAGGACGAGCACGCTCGCCGGCAGGAGCGGGAAGCACAGAACGAGCAGCAATCTCGTCAAGAGCGTCCCGAGCAGAACGAGCGCGATCGGCATGCGGCGCGCGACGATCGTCCTGCCGAACGGACCGGTAGCCATTCCGCGAGCGAACCGCCCGCCCACCGGCAGCCGGAACCTGTTCGGGAGCAAGGTTCGTCGAGTCTCCCGCAGCGTCGGCCGGGGAGTACACCCGGTCTGCCCAGCCGTTCGGCCCCGGCCGCACAGGAACAGTCGCCGGATACGCAGTCGGGAACCCGTACGTCGGGGTTGCCGCAGCGACAGCCCGGCGCTACGCCCGGACTGCAGGGACGCGGTGCGCCCCAGCAGTCTTCGCCGGCGCAGCAATCTCCGCCGTCCCAGCAGGGCCAGTCACCCCAGCCGGGTCAGCAGCGCGCTCCGCAGCATTCGCAGTCGCAGCATTCCCAGCAGGCACCGCAGCCGCAGAATCTCCGTCCGGCGCAGCCACAGCAGGAGGCTCCGAACGGGTTGCCGCAGCGTCGGCCGGGTGCCACGCCGGGTCTTGCCGGTGGAACGCCTCGCCCGGAAGGTGCAGCGCCCACAGGGCTTCCGCGCCGCCGGCCCGGTGCGACCCCCGGATTGCCGCCGCGGCCCGAGTCCGCGCCGGAACCCTCGGCAGCTGTACTGTCGGGTCCGACCTCCATCCCGTCTGCGAGTATTGCCGACGGCGGGTCGGTCTCGCCGCAGAGCGACGCGCAGAACGCTGCTCGTCATCGCTACCGGACGAACTCGGCGAAGACGGCCTCGTTCTTCCAGCCCAGGCAGGATGCGGGGGGCCTCCGGCCCCAGCCCGCGCCGCACACTCCGATCTTCTCGAACATGATGTCGGACTGGCTCGTCGATCCGACCAGCCTTCCGGAGGACCGCAGGAAGAAGGAATGGCGCTCGGCAGCCGACGCGGGATGGGAAGCAGCGCAGCGAGCAGCAGAAGTATCGGTGGAAGAACACACCACGGCCGGCCTTCCGAGGCGCGAGCCGGGTCACCGCCTCGTTCCGGGTGCGGTGAGGGCTCCCGCCACCGGGGAGCTGCCCAAGACGATCCGACGCCGGGACCCGGAAGCCATTCGGGCGAACCTGAGTCGCCACCAGCAGGGCGTCCGTAACGGTCGCACCTCGGCGAATACCAGCAATCGCGAGAACAATGAACAGGGAGTTCGATGAACATTGATCATGGATCCGACGTGGCCCGTCCACTGGACTGGTTGGTTTCCAACTTTGCGCGCGAAGTTCCGGGTGTCTCGCATGCCGTACTCGTGTCCGCCGACGGCCTGCTGATGGCTGCCAGTGCGCACCTTCCGGTCGACCGTGCCGAGCAGCTCGCTGCCGTCACCTCCGGACTCGCAAGCCTCTCCAACGGTGTCTCGCAGTTGTTCGACGGTGGGGGAGTCCTGCAGTCGGTCGTCGAGATGCAGCACGGTTACCTGCTTCTGATGAGTGTCGGTGACGGTTCGCATCTCGCGGCGCTGACCGCGTCGGAATGCGATATCGGACAGGTCGGCTACGAGATGGCGCTCCTGGTGGACCGGGTGGGTGCCTCGGTCGAGGCAACCCCGCGGGTCGGCCAGGGGTCCTGACGTCGAGGTGGCCATGGAATCGCGCAAGCCAGAGTCGGTGCCGGATCAGCCCAGCCTGGTACGGCCCTACTCGCTGACTTCGGGACGTACGAGTCCCGCGGTCGAACTGGCGTTGGAAGCACTGATCCAGGCGATCCCGGGCACGGACCCTCGAGCCCGTGACCTGGACAACATCAACGCCACGATCTTGGAATTGTGCAAGGAGTCGCCCTCGGTTGCCGAGATCGCGGCGAGGGTGGGCGTGCCGCTGGGTGTGGCTCGCGTACTCGTTGCCGATCTTGTCGAAGCCGGACACGTACAGATCCTGGCCACGCTGAAAGACGATTCGAGCGACGCGGAGCGTCGTGAGCTGATTGAAAGGGTCCTCAGTGGACTTCGCGAACTCTAGCGCCACCAAGCGCGTGACCTCGACCAAGATCGTGATCGCCGGTGGCTTCGGTGTCGGTAAAACCACGCTGGTCGGGGCAGTGTCCGAAATCGTCCCCCTCCGAACCGAAGCGCTCGTGACGAACGCCAGCGACGGGGTGGACAACCTCACCGCGACGCCGCAGAAGGCGACGACGACGGTGGCGATGGACTTCGGGCGTATCAGTCTGGCCGAGGACCTGGTGCTGTACCTGTTCGGTACGCCGGGTCAGCACCGGTTCTGGTTCATGTGGGACGACCTCATCCGGGGTGCCATCGGTGCCATCGTGCTGATCGACACGCGTCGACTGGACGAGAGTTTCGCGGCCGTGGACTTCTTCGAGGCGCGAAACCTCCCCTTCATCGTCGCCATCAACGAGTTCGACGACGCTCCGCGTTACCCGCTCGAGGACATTCGCCAGGCTATGGCGATCTCACCCGATGTCCCGATCGTGTCGATCGACGCGCGGTCCCGTGAATCGGCGAAGCAGGCGTTGGTCACCGTCACGGAATACGCGCTGCGGAAGCTCCACCAGCCGGTGGCCCCCTAGTGGTCGAGGGACTCCAGCTGTTCACCATGGGTGCATGGGTGATCGTGCTGGCGTACCTCACCTCGGCGATCGGGGTGTTCGTCGGGGTCACCAGTGTCAGGAAGGTGCGCACCGCGGTGAGCAACCGCGCGCGCAACTTCTGGCTGGTGATGGCATGTTTCGTCATCGGTGGCGTCGGCGTGTGGCTGGCGCAGTTCCTGCCCATGGCCGGCTTCGCCGTCGAGGGCAGCGTGGTCAGATACGACCTCGTCACCATCATGTTCTCGATGCTGCTCGCGTTGGTGGCGGTCTTCGTGGCACTGGTGGTCGCGACGCCGTCGGACGGCGGCCCTCCGAAGACTGCACCGGCGGCCCTGATTCTCGGTGTCGGCCTCGCTGCTGTCCCCTACGCGATCATGTGGTCGGTCCGCACCCAGGGCGAAGTCTCGTTCAACCCCGCATTCGTCGCGGCCGCCGTCTTCTTCGCATTCGTGACGGCCGCGGGTTTCATGTGGCAGGTGCAGCAGGCGGACACGTGGCCCAAGCGGTTCGTCGGCGGCGCACTGGTCGGCGCTGCGGTCATGGTCGTGCACTTCCTCGCCGCAGCATCCATCCAGGTGACCCCCGAGCCCACGACGCCGGCACCCTCCGGCATCGAGGTGTTCTCGATTCTGTTCCCACTGTTCGTCGCCGGCTTGGTCCTGCTCGTCGTTCCGATTGTCGCGGTGCTGCTCGCTCCGGATCGCGTCGCGGCAACGCTCGAGCGCGAAGTCGACGAGTGGAACGCCGAATCCTTCCGGTCGCCGAGTCGATAACCGTTCGGCGTGCACCTCTTCTCCATGAGTCCGTGGGTCTTTCTGCTGGCCTATGCGACAGCGGTCGCCGGGGCCTACACCGGACTGGCCTGTATGCGTCGCAAGCGCGAGGAAACGGGCCGGAGCGGGGGTAACTGGTGGTTGCTGATGGCGTCCCTCTCCCTCGGCGGCGTCGGTATCTGGCTCATGCACTTCATCGCAATGATGGGGTTTTCGGTGCCGGGCGCGATCCGGTACCAGCTCGTCCCGACGGTGCTCTCGGTGATCGTCGCGGTCGTGACGACCATGCTCGGCATCTGGATCGTGACTGTGCGCTCGGCTGTGCTCGACCGCCTGCCACGAGGGATCCGTCCGGCCCTCGGAGGTTCGGTGGTGGGCATGGCGGTGGGCCTCATGCACTACACCGGGATGAGTGCGATCAGGGTTCAGGGCACGATCCACCACGACACGAGGTTCATCGTCGTCTCGGTGGTCATCGGTCTGGTCGCCTCGACAATCGCACTCGCCCTCGCACGGGCAGCGGAACAATTCGTTCTTCGTCTGGTGTCGGCGTTCGTCATGGCCTCGGCAGTCGTGGCGCTCCACTACACCGGTATGGCGGGTGTCCACGTGGTCATCGATCCCGGGGCACCGGAACCGAGCGGCATCGCCGTGCTCTCGTTGCTCTTCCCGGCGTTCATCCTCGGCATCATCGTGCTGGCGGCACCGATCACCGCTCTCGTGCTCGCGCCCGGGAGCGACGAGTTCCGCCGGAAGGACCCTCTCGAGCCTCCGGCAGACGCGCCGATCCGCTCATGACGCGCCGCCGAACAGCCTTCCGGACTGTGATCTCCCTCTCCCCGGGGCAGACGCCAGGGGAAAGTGCCTGTCCTTCGCGGCGTGGCATGACCTGCACCTATAGACTCGTGTGGTTGCGAGACGTTCGTCGGGCGGAAGACCGTGGACGGACGTTCGAGCCGAGTAGAAGAAGGAGCTCATGACCGACACCACGTTGCCTCCGGAGGGGCCGGGGCACGACCGCATCGAGCCCGTCGACATCCAGCTGGAGATGCAGAACAGCTACATCGATTACGCGATGAGCGTGATCGTGGGGCGTGCTCTGCCCGACGTGCGTGACGGCCTCAAGCCCGTCCACCGTCGCGTGCTGTACGCCATGTTCGACAACGGTTTCCGGCCGGATCGCGGCTATGTGAAGTCGGCGCGTGCCGTTGCCGAGACGATGGGCAACTACCACCCGCACGGCGACTCGTCCATCTACGACACCCTGGTTCGCCTCGCGCAGCCGTGGGCGCTGCGGTACCCGCTCGTCGACGGGCAGGGCAACTTCGGGTCGCGCGGCAACGACGGTGCGGCCGCCATGCGGTACACCGAGTGCCGGCTCACGCCTCTCGCGATGGAGATGCTGCGGGACATCGACCACGACACGGTCGATTTCCAGCCCAACTACGACGGCCGGACCCAGGAACCGACGGTTCTCCCCAGCCGTATCCCCAACCTGTTGATCAACGGTTCGGGTGGCATCGCGGTCGGAATGGCGACCAACATCCCCCCGCACAACCTTCGTGAGGTCGCGGACGCGATCTACTGGGCGCTCGACAATTACGAAGCCGACGAGGAATCCACCCTCGCTGCGGTGATGGAGCGGATCAAGGGCCCCGACTTCCCGACGGCGGGCCTGATCACCGGCTCGCAGGGCATCCACGACGCGTACACCACGGGCCGCGGCTCGGTGAAGATGCGCGGTGTCGTGGAGATCGAAGACGACCCCAAGGGCCGCACCACCATCGTCATCACCGAGTTGCCTTACATGGTCAACCCGGACAACCTCATCACCTCGATCGCCGAGCAGGTCCGCGACGGCAAGATCGCGGGCATCTCCGACATCCACGACGAGTCCTCCGACCGCGTCGGTATGCGGATCGTCGTGACCGTCCGCCGCGACGCGGTGGCGAAGGTCGTTCTGAACAACCTGTACAAGCACACCCAGCTTCAGACGAGCTTCGGCTGCAACATGCTGTCGATCGTCGACGGTGTGCCGCGCACCCTGCGTCTGGATCAGATGATCCGGCTGTACGTCGTGCATCAGGTCGAGGTCATCGTCCGACGCACGCGCTACCTGCTGCGGAAGGCCGAGGAACGCGCTCACATCCTGCGCGGCCTGGTCAAGGCGCTCGACGCCCTCGACGACGTCATCGCACTCATCCGCAGGTCCCAGACCGTCGACCTCGCGCGTACCGGACTCATCGATCTGCTCCAGGTCGACGAGATCCAGGCCGACGCGATCCTCGCGATGCAGTTGCGCCGTCTCGCTGCTCTGGAACGTCAGAAGATCGTCGACGATCTCGCCGAGATCGAGCGGGAAATCGACGATTACAAGGACATTCTCGAGAAGCCGGAACGGCAGCGCGCCATCGTCCGCGACGAGCTGAAGGAGATCGTCGAGAAGTACGGCGACGACCGCCGGACCCGTATCGTCGCGGCCGACGGCGACGTCACCGACGAAGACCTGATCGCTCGCGAAGACGTGGTCGTCACGATCACCGAGACGGGCTACGCCAAGCGCACCCGCACCGACCTGTACCGGTCGCAGAAGCGCGGCGGCAAGGGCGTCAAGGGTGCCGAGCTCAAGCAGGACGACATCGTCAAGCACTTCTTCGTGACGTCCACGCACGACTGGCTGCTGTTCTTCACGACGAAGGGCCGTGTCTACCGCGCGAAGGCCTACGAACTGCCGGAAGCGAACCGCACCGCCCGCGGCCAGCACGTCGCGAACCTGCTGGCCTTCCAGCCGGACGAGCGGATCCAGGGCGTCATCCGCCTGCAGAGCTACGAGGACGCGCCGTACCTGGTGCTCGCGACCCGCAACGGCCTGGTCAAGAAGTCGCGCCTGTCGGACTTCGACTCCAACCGCAGCGGTGGCATCGTCGCCATCAACCTGCGTGGGGACGACGAGATGGTGGGCGCAGTCCTGTGCTCCGCCGACGACGACCTGCTCCTCGTGTCGAAGCTGGGACAGTCCATCCGCTTCTCCGCGACCGACGAAGCGCTGCGCCCGATGGGTCGTGCAACGTCCGGCGTGCAGGGTATGCGGTTCAACGGCGAAGACAGCCTGCTGTCTCTCAACGTCGTCAAGGACGGCACATACCTGCTGGTCGCGACGTCCGGTGGCTACGCGAAGCGCACGCCGATGGAGGATTACCCGGTTCAGGGTCGCGGCGGCAAGGGCGTTTTGACCATCCAGTACGACCGCCGACGTGGCACCCTGGTCGGTGCTCGGATCGTCGAGGACGATGACGAGCTGTACGCGATCACGTCGAACGGTGGCGTTATCCGTACTGTCGCCAAGCAGGTGCGCAAGGCAGGGCGGCAGACCAAGGGTGTGCGCCTGATGAACCTCGCCGAAGGCGACACACTGTTGGCGATCGCGCGCAATGCCGACGAGCTGGACGACGCAGACGTATCCGGAGCTAAGGAGTCGTAAGTGAGCACTCCCCAGGGACCCAACGGAAACGGCCAGGGGAAACCCGGCCCGCAACCCGAGGATCGCAATGGGCAGGAGGTGCCGTCCGGTCCGTCCGGCGCGGCTCCTTCACAGGGGCCGGCTCCGCAGGGGGCATCCTCGAACGACCGGGTACCGCCGCAGGATCGGTCTCCCCAGGACCGGTCACCGCAGAATGCGGCAACGGCGAAACCGGCCGGATCTCCCCAGAACGCTGGTGAGGCGTCGTCGTCCGCTGCGTCGAAGCCTGCGGACGACTCCCCGAAAACTCCGGTGAACACCCCGCCGAAGCAGGCTTCCGACAGCAAAGCTCCGGAGGGTGCCGCACCGAAGTCCGCACCGTCCGATGCGCCGGCGCGGAATGTTCAGCAGGGGCAGGCCGAGGACCAGGGGCGCAAGGAAGCGGCATCGTCGCAGCCCGAAACTCCGGCTGCGGGTAACGGCGTGGCACCGTCGTCGTCCGCCAAGTCGTCGTCTGCCAACGTGCAGCCGTCGCAGGGCGCGGATCAATCGCGTCCGGCGCGACCCGCGAACCAGACGGCCCGACCGGGCGGTCAGACACCTCCGTGGCAGCGCGGACCGCAGGGGAACGCCCAGGGCGGACCGCAGGGGAATGCGCAGGGTGGATCCTCGCCCCAGAAGACCCCGCAGACCAACCTGCCCGGCGTCGGCCCGGGTCTCGGCAAGTCGGGCGGCCCGGCGGCAGGACGTGGGTCCTCCGCTCCTCGCCCGTCGACGAGCGGCCAGCCTGCGGCAGGTAAGCCTGCGGCAGCGCAGAATCCGGCTCCGCCGACTCGTCCGGTCGTGACGGGCACGGCAGCGGCTTCGATGAATGCCGGCACGTCCGGTTCGGGTGCGCGCACCACCGACCACGGCGGCAACGATCGTGCGGCTGCCGCGAAGGCGAAAGCCGCGGTCATCGACGGGCCGACACGGCATATCGAGCGCAAGGATCTCGCCAAGGATCTGCCCGATCTGTCTGCGGTCAAGCATCCGTCGCCGGTCGCGCCGACAACGGGGGAGACGCCCAAGGTCGGCCCGACGGCCATCGCTCCGGCTGCCGCAGGTGTCGCCACGGGCGACGCTCTGCGCGCGACTGTGCAGCTTCGGCGTATCGATCCGTGGTCGATGCTCAAGATCTCGTCCGTGATTTCGGTCTCGCTGTTCTTCGTCTGGATGATCGCTGTCGGTCTGCTGTACGCCGTGCTCGCAGGCATGGGCGTGTGGGACCGGCTCAACAGCGCGTTCACCGACATCGTGAGCGACGCGGGTAGCGAAGGACTGGTGACGGTTGGTCAGGTCTTCGGCTACGCGACCGTGATCGGTCTGGCGAACATGGTCCTGATGACCGCGCTCGCGACGCTCGGAGCCTTCATCTACAACCTGTGCACCGACCTCGTCGGCGGCGTTCAGGTAACGCTCGCAGACCCGGACTGACCTGCAGGAATGCTGCCCCGCCGAGGCGATTTGAATCATCCGGCGTCGGTGGGGTAGTGTTCCATCCGGTTCGAGGGCCTATAGCTCAGGCGGTTAGAGCGCTTCGCTGATAACGAAGAGGTCGGAGGTTCAAGTCCTCCTAGGCCCACTCCCCGTGCCGGAAAGGCTGCCAGAATGAAGTTCCTTATTGCTGTGGGAGCCGGATTTCTGGCGGTCGTCGGACTCGCTCGCATGCTGCGTAGTGAGGACGAATGGCACGAGGTACCCAGTCGCTAGTCGGCGTACGGGGCCTTAGCTCAGTTGGTAGAGCGCTGCCTTTGCAAGGCAGATGTCAGGAGTTCGAATCTCCTAGGCTCCACAAGAAAATATCGAGGTAGAGGGCGTTTTCCGGGATTTCGGAAGATGTCCTCTTCTCGTTTTCCCACATCCGTCGCCGGTCGCGGTGCTGCTACTGCCCGAATGTGAACCGCAGATCGGCGTTGATCAACTCGTTGATCCGCTTCCGCATGCGGACGATGGTCTCCCCGTCCGGCACCGGTATCGCGACGTATCGGTCTGGGCGGTCCTCTGTGAGATCCGTCGAAGAGTGCTCACGCGACGTGTAGCCGGGCGAGCTTGTCGAGGCTTTCCGCGACCATGCCGAGGTGGTCGTCGAACAGGTGCCCCATATCGATCGTCAGCGCAGCGCTCGCGTGTCCGAGCATTCGTCGAAGTGAGTTTTGTCGTATCCGGACTCCCGGGCCTCTACCAGGTGGGTTTCACGTGAAACCCCGCTCGTCGGGTGGGACGCACGACATACGACGCCCTGTAGTAAACCCCGTATCATCGGAGCGTGTCCGCCGCCGACCCCCAGCTCCTCGCGCGCATGCGTGGTGGGTTCGTGGGCGGTACGTCCGGCGTCGTAGCGACTGTCGCCCACGCTCTTGCGGCGGGTCGGTATCCCGGGACCACCGCGCTGACGGTGCTCCTCTGCGTCGCCGTGATCGCGGGCGTGCTCGCGGCATCGACCCGAGTCGCGATCGTTCCCCTGCTGATCGTCGGCCAGGTTCTCGGCCACGTGGCCCTTTCCCTCGGCAGCGGTCATCTCCACATTCCGGATGCGGGCATGCTCGTCGCCCACCTCGCAGCGGTCTTTGCCGCCGCCGTGCTGATACGCGGTGCCGAACGGGGTAGTGCTGTCGCGCTCAACGCGGTGCGCCGCGCGACGTCCGTTCCGGGGCCCGTTCCTTCGCCGCCCGCTCCGGCCGCACTGCCCGTGGATCCCGGGCCGGAACGGCGTCGTACGCAAGTCTTCCCCGAGGGTGTGTCCACCCGCGGACCACCTCTCGTCACCGTCTGACCTCCTTTTCCCTCCTCGACCACCGTGCACACGGCGGTCGGCGCCGTCGCGCGCCAACCCACTTTCCTGGAGTAATCGATGACGAGAAAACCTGTTCGTACCGTGGTCGTCGCGGCAGTCGCCGCAGCACTGGCCGTCCTTCCCGCCTGCGGATCCACCGATGAGCCTGCCACCGCAGCCGACGCGCTGACGGTGTCCGACGCATGGGTCAAAGCCGCCGACGGCGGAATGACCGGTGCGTTCGCCGAGTTGTCCAACGGCGGTGACACCGACGTGCACGTGGTCGCCGCATCGAGCCCGAACGCCGAGCGCACCGAACTGCACGAAATGGCGCCGGGTGAGGGAAGCGCGATGGTCATGCGTGAAATGGCGGACGGTCTGCTGATCGAGTCCGGAAGCACGCACAGTCTCGCTCCCGGCGGCGACCACCTGATGCTCCTGGACATCGTCGAACCGATCACGCCGGGCAGCGACGTGATGTTCACGCTCGAGTTCGAGGACGGTTCGACGAAGGACTTCACCGCTCAGGTACGCGACTTCGCAGGGGCACAGGAGGAGTACGAGCCGGCGACGACCGGGGCGGGTCACGGTGGCTGAGCTCAGCCGCCGTCATCTACTCGGCGGAGGTCTGGCAGCTGTAGGGGCTGCCGGTCTCGCGGCGGTCGGCGGCGGTGCAGCCGTCGCGGCCCGGACCCCCGACCGGATGGGTGTGGCGACCGTCGATCCCCACGGCCCGCACCAGGCGGGCATCGACACCGCTCCGCAGGCGTTCGCGTCGTTTGCCGCACTCGATCTGGCGGAGGGAGTCGACCGCGACCGTCTGATCGGTGTCATGAAGGTGTGGGCCGAGGACATCCGGCGTCTCGCCGCGGGACAACCCGCGTTGGGTGACACCGAGCCCGAACTCGCGGCAGATCCCGCCCGGCTCACCGTCACTGTCGGTTTCGGACCGGCCGTTTTCGACGTCGCGGGTATTCCCGACCGCCGGCCGTCCTGGTTGCGGCCCTTGCCACCGTTCTCCGTGGACCGCCTCGAAGACCGGTGGTCGGGCGGCGACCTGCTCTTGCAGGTCTGTGCCGACGACCCCGTTGTGGTGTCCCACGCGACGCGAACGTTGACCAAGAGCGTGCGATCGCTGACCGCGGTGCGCTGGGTGCAGCGCGGCTTCCGGCACGCCGTGGGTGCCAGGCCCGACGGCATGACCATGCGGAACCTGATGGGCCAGGTGGACGGCACCGTCAACCCGGCGGCCGGCGGCCCGGACTTCGACCGGCAGGTCTGGAACCAGGGCGACCCGGAGTGGCTTCGCGGCGGAACGTCGCTCGTACTGCGCCGGATCCGGATGGAACTCGACACGTGGGACGAACTCGACCGGCCCGCGCGTGAGCTTGCAGTGGGCCGGACTCTGTCGAACGGGGCACCGTTGACCGGCACCGAGGAGCACGACGACGCCGACTTCGAGGCCACGGACAGGTACGGGATTCCGGTGATCCCGCCGGAGTCGCACATCGCGAGGGCGCGCCCGCGGACCGCCGACGAGCAGTTCCTGCGTCGTGGTTACAACTACGACGACGACAGTGCGGGGTTGCTGTTCGCGGCGTATCAGGCCGACGTGGACCGGCAGTTCGTCCCCGTGCAGGGCCGTCTCGCCGAGCACGACGCTCTGAATCCGTGGATCACACCGGTCGGGTCGGCGGTGTTCGTCGTCCCACCGGGTTTCGGTCCGGACGGCTATCCGGGGGATACGCTCCTGCGCCGGTGAACTCACGCCGGACGTGCCGGTGACGAATCCTTTCGGGACTCCCGGTGCGGGGTTACCCTCGGGGTGTGACTGGAAGCACACAGACGCGTATCGGGTTCTCGTCGTTGCGGGAAGGCGGGCTCAACTGGGACGCCTTCCCGCTCCGGCTTTTCGCGAAGGGCAACGGGAAATTCTGGGATCCGGCAGACCTGGATTTCTCCCGCGACGCGGCCGACTGGGAAGCGCTCAACTCCGAGCAGCGACGCAGTTCCACGTACCTCGTGGCTCAGTTCGTCGCCGGTGAGGAAGCCGTCACCCAGGACATTCAGCCGTTCATCCGCGCGATGGAGGCCGAAGGCCGGATCGGCGACGAGATGTACCTGACGCAGTTCTGTTTCGAGGAGGCCAAGCACCTCCAGGTGTTCCGGATGTGGATGGACGCCGTCGGTCTCACCTCCGACCTGCATCCCTACGTGGCCGACAATCCGTTCTATCGGCAACTCTTCTACGACGAACTGCCGAACTCGCTGCGACTGCTCGAGTCCGATCCGTCGCCGGCCAACCAGGTGCGCGCCAGCGTCACCTACAACCACGTGATCGAGGGAAGCCTCGCGCTCACCGGTTACTACGCGTGGCAGAAGGTCTGCACGACGCGCGGCATCCTTCCCGGAATGCAGGAACTGGTCCGGCGGATCGGCGACGACGAGCGACGGCACATGGCATGGGGCACATTCACGTGTCGTCGGCACGTCGCGGCAGACGACTCGAATTGGGATGTGGTGCAACAACGTATGAACGAGTTGCTCCCGATGGCTCTCGGCATGATCGGCTGGGTCAACGATCGGTTCGACGAACAACCGTACGGCCTCGACCCCGACGAATTCGTCTCCTACGCCGCCGACAGGGCGGAGCGACGACTCGGTGCCATCGAATCCGCGCGGGGTCGTCCGGTGGAGGAGATCGATCTCGATTACTCGCCCGAATCGCTGGAAGAGAAGTTCGGCGCGGAGGATGCGGCCGAGCTGGCGTCCATCGGCGACGGGGGAGACGGGATCGGTCGCTAGCCCTCTGCGATCCTGATCAGATCAGGATCGCGACCGCGACGACGAGTACAAGTACCGTCACCAGCACGGCAACAGCGATCCGCACCGTCTCGGGTCCACCCCGCACCGGTTGTGGAGGTTCTTTCTCGGCTGTGCGCGCCGGGACAGTGGCCACGACGGCGGCAGGGGCGGGCTTCTCCCGTTCGGCGGAGTTCTCCAGTTCGTAGCTGTCGTCGAGAGCCTTGAGGCGCGCGATGCCACCGGTGAGCACGTCGGTTTCGTCGTACGACGGGGGAAGGCCGATCCGGGCCTTCTTCATTTCGCGTGCCGGGGTGAACCCCGCCGCGAGGATCGCTGCGCCGAGAGCGGCGGTCTGTTCCGGCCCGGGTCCGACGAGGCTGCGCACCATCAGTTTCGTGGCGAGGCTGTTGGCGATTTCCTGAATGTGCGACCGGTCGCGTGCGACGAGTCCGTCGCCCATCACGACGACCGCGTCGAGGTTGTCGGACAACCACCCGAACGAGCCGAGTGCGGAGGCGAGTTGCGCTGCCGGTGACGGCGCATTCTTGACCGGAACTCGGAATGCCTTGCCGACGGGAACACCCGAACGCACCAGTGTCACAGTCGAACCCACGTCGTCGACGTGATAGACGCCGACGAGCTGACCGGGGGTCTCGGAAATCTCCGAGGCATACCAGGCCGCTGCCGCTTGGGCGTCCGACACGAGGTCGACGTGCCGGAGATCGGCGAAGTCGAGCGCCGATCGCAGGGTGGCGGCGGTCGCGGAATCCCATTGGGAGGGGTAGGTCGCGGTGTAGCCGGGGTCGCTGTCCTTGTCCATGCCACCGAAGGTCGGCAGTGGATGACACTCCGTGAGGAGGCAGTGGATCGCCGTGGCCATGGCATCTTCCGCGCGGTACACACGGCCGTCGCTCGCCGACACTCCTGCGGGGTCGCCGACGCGGGAGAGGAAACCGGTGAGGGTGCGAACTTCGTCGTCCGCCCGGACGGACCCGCCGAGGAAGGTCGAGTCGTCGCGTCCGATGTGAAGAACGGTGTCTCGTGCGATGACGACCGGGTCCGGAGTGCCGGGTTCGTTGGACGCGACCACTGCGGTGGACACGATCCTGCCGATTCGGAGCCCCACCCCGATTGCCATGCTTCTCCCCTCGTCTGCCGATCCGGGTACATCTTGCTACCGGGAGCACCCGGTAGCAGTGTGCCGCGCCGCGACCAAGATCGTCGTGTTCAGGACATACCACGCAACATGTGCTGCGCAACAGTCCTCCTGCCGAGCGGGCGAAATCGGGTGCGCGTCGGGTACGGTGCCAGCCTTTTCGGGGGCCGCAGCACGTCTGCTCCGCTCCAGGTCGCAACTTACTGCCCGGTAATGTACGTGTTACAGTCCGTACCATGTGACCGAAGGCACGCCTAGGTCCGGGATGCGGTGGAGGAGAAGCAGGTATGGGCAAGACCCGGAAATGGGCTGCAGCGGCGTTGACGTCGGCGGCCCTCGTCGGAGGACTACTGGCTGCGCCGGCAACCGCGTACGCCGAGGGCGACTTCTACACGCCGCCCGCGCTGGAACCGGCGGGGAACCCCGGCGACGTTCTTCGCAGCGAACCGTCCGATCTTGCGATCCGCGTCCCCACGGGCGACGGCGTATTCCCCGCGCAGGGCACGCGCATGCTGTACCGCTCGAACGACGCCAAGGGCGCCCCGAACGCGGTGGGCGGTACCTACCTCGAACCGTCGACCCCGTGGAACGGTGACGGCCCGCGCCCGCTCGTAGCGGTGGCGGTCGGAACCCACGGTCAGGGCGACCAGTGCGCTCCGTCGCGCAATCTCGGATCGCTCGTGCAGTACAACCCGCCGCTCGACCTGTTCACGGAATACGAGTTGCTCTCGATCAACGCGTTTCTGCTGCAGGGCATTGCGGTTGTCGTGACCGACTACGACGGACTCGGCACCCCCGGTCACCACACGTACGTGAACCGCGCCGCCGGGGCGCATGCGGTGCTCGATTCGGTTCGGGCCGCGCTGAACCTGCCCGGAACGAGCGTCACGCCGGAGAGCCCCGTCGGGTTGTACGGATACTCGCAGGGCGGTGGTGCCAGCGGTGCCGCAGCCGAACTCGCACCCAGTTACGCCCCGGAACTGAACCTGAAGGGCGCGTACGTCGGCGCACCTCCGGCAGACCTGGTGGCGACCCTGAAGCAGATCGATGGAACGCTCCTCACCGGCGCCGTGGGTTACACGATCAACGGGCTGATCGAGGCCTACCCGGAGATCGGCCCCGAGGTGGACGCGGAGATCAACGATCGCGGCCGCGCGATGCTTGCCTCGGTTGCGAACCAGTGCGTCCCGGAAACCGTTGCCACCCTCGCATTCCAGCGGACGGAAGATTTCACCCGTACCGGTGAACCGCTCGACGTGGTGGTCGGCCGCCTCCCGCAGGTCCAGAAGGCGATCGACGAACAGCGGATCGGCCGGATGACGCCGCAGATTCCGGTGTTCCTTCAGCACGGCACGCAGGACGACACCGTTCCGTACGGGCAGGGCCGCCAACTCGCACTGGATTGGTGCGAGAAGGGCGCAACCGTGCAGTTCCATGCCGATCAGACGCCGCCGATCCTCCCGGGCTTCGTGATCAACCATGCGGTGCCGCTGTTCTCGGGCCTGCCGGTTGCCGTTCAGTACCTCGATGCGCGTCTGCGTGACGCACCCGCGCCCTCGAACTGCGGCGCTTTCTGACCGAACCCCTCACGACAAACGGCCCGCGCTCGTCATGAGCGCGGGCCGTTGTGGTTCTGCCCGTCGGGCTTACACGACGTTACGGGTATCCATGATGATCCGCCGGGCGACGTTCTCCTCGGTGGACGGACCCGGTGTCCATTCCGCGATCCACGGGCCCGTTCCTTCGCTCGCATCCAGGATGCCGTTCTCGAGCCAGCTGTAGCGACCGTCGAGGACACCGCGGGTGAGCTTGCGATCGGAATCGTCGGTGTTGCTCCACAATCCGTCGAACAGCGCCTCGACCCGCAACCTGGACTGCAGGCAGAACGCGTCTGCGAGTTCGTATGCGGCGTCGGCACCTGGATGGCCGTCGGCGCGTTGTCGTTCGGCGCGTATACAACTGGCCGACATGGCGAACAGTTCGGCACCGATGTCGACGATGCGGCCGAGGAAGTTCTGCCGCTTCTCGAGACCTCCCTGCCACCGGGCCATGCCGTAGAACGTCGACCTGGCCAGTTTGCGTGAACTACGTTCGACGAACCTGAGATGTGGTGCGAGGATCCCGAATTCGGTGAACGATCCGGGAAGACGGCCCTTGCCTGCCACCAGCGAGGGTAACCACTTGGCGTAGAAGCCACTCGCCTTCGCCGCGGCCCGCGCTTTGGTCTCGAGAGACGCCTTGGGGTCGATCAGGTCGCCGGCGGCGCGGAGGTGCGCGTCGACGGCCTCTCGCGCCACCAGGAGCCGCATGATCTCGCTCGAACCTTCGAAGATGCGGTTGATGCGCAGGTCCCGGGCCATCTGTTCCGCGGGCACGGCTCTTTCACCGCGCGCGGCAAGAGATTCGGCTGTCTCGTAGCCGCGGCCGCCGCGGATCTGGATCAGCTCGTCGGCGATGGCGCAGCCCATCTCGCTGGCCCACAACTTCGCGAGCGCGGCCTCGATGCGAATGTCGTTGCGCTCCTCGTCGTTCATCTGGCCGGACAGTTCCACCACCGACTCCAGCGCGTACGAGGTCGCCGCGATGAAGGAGATCTTGGCGGCCACCGCCTCGTGTTCGCCGAGGGCTTTGCCCCACTGCACCCGGGCGCCGGACCACTCGCGAGCAATCTTGAGTGCCCACTTGCCGGCCCCGGCGCACATCGCCGGTATGGCGAGCCGTCCGGCGTTGAGTGTCGTGAGGGCGATCTTGAGGCCGTCGCCTTCGCGTCCGACGAGATTCTCGGCGGGCACGCGCACCTTGCTCATCCGGGTCAGGCCGTTCTCGATGCCTCGCAGACCCATGAAGGAGTTGCGGCGTTCGACGGTGATGCCAGGGGAGTCGGCCTCGACGACGAACGCCGAGATACCTCCTCGATGCCCGTCGCTCTTCGGGACCCGCGCCATGACCACGAGCAGTTCGGCGACGACACCGTTGGTCGTCCACAGTTTCACGCCGTCGAGTTCGTACGCCCGGCCGTCGTCCACGGGAACCGCGGTCGTGGCCAGTCGTGCGGGGTCGGAACCGACGTCCGGTTCGGTGAGCAGGAATGCCGAGATCGCGCCACGAGCGCAACGCGGCAGGAACCGCTTCTTCTGCTCCGGGGTGCCCGCGAGTTTCAGCGGTTCGGGGACACCGATGGACTGGTGTGCCGAGAGCAGTGCCCCCAGGCTCGGGTGTACGCAGGCGACGACCATCAACGCCCGGTTGTACGCGACCTGAGACAGCCCCAGACCGCCGTACTCCACCGGAATCTTCATACCGAAGCAGCCGAGTCCGGCCAGGCCCCGGATGTAGTCGTCGGGGATGCGGGCATCGCGTTCGATTTTCGGGCCGCTCATGTCACGGCACAGATTCCGCAGCGAGGTCAGAAACTCCTCGGTGCGTGCGTCTTCGTCGGGGGTGGGGCGGGGGAACGGATGGACGAGATCGAGGGTGAACCGGCCGAGGAAGAGGTGTTTCGCGAACGACGGCTTGGTCCAGTCCGCCTCCCGTGCCTCTTCGGCGACCTCACGGGCCTGCTGTTCGGTGACGCGGGTGTCTGCCATTTTTGCCTCCAGATGGCTTGCCTACCGGCGAGTATTCACCCCATGTGTGTTGTGCGTCACAGAAATCTCCGGAACGATACCGGCCGGTAATCGATGCAGGAGGTCCCGAAAGCGTGAATCAGATCAGTGTCCGGCAGCGCCTGTCCGAGATGCTCTATCCCCGGATCGCGCCTACGCTCGAGTAGTCACCGTCGACGCTTCCGCCCGTCAGCCCTCGTCGATCCCCGGATCGAGTTGGAGACGACCATGACATTCCTGGCGTCCGTCCCGGTTCTTCTCACCCTCGTAGCGCTGCTCTACTTCGTCTCGGTCCGCATCGTGGACCATCTGATCCGTAGTGCCGAACGCGAATACGGCGCTGCGGGCGACACGCCGATCGTCTCCGATCCCGTGACCCCCGGGCTTCCCACGCCCCGATAAGCCGGCTCAGCCGGCTCGGTCGGCGGGCGTTGCGGCGGCGTCGGTAGCGACCGGACGCACGCGAGGAGGCTCCGGCGCGATCGGCGGGTGAGCCGGCCGGCGACTCCGGTACAGCGCGACGGCGCCGAGCACCAGCGCACCCACGACACCTGTCGTGACCAGCGTCTTGCGTCCCGGCCGGGGTGTTTTCCTGCGCCGAGGCGCGGACGCCGCAGCCTTCTCCCGGCGGACCTCCTGCGCGCGGTCGACAAGGTTCTTCGTCAGTTCGAGGCCCTGGCGGGTGAGCAGGATGCCCGCCGCGGCAGAACCCTGCGCCAGGGTGACCGCGCCGTCGCCGGCGACGTGCAGGGCGTCGCTCAGGCTTCCGTCCTGCGCAAGGGGATACACGAGGTCGGGGAGGGAACCGCTGCGGATGCTGAAGTCGCTCACCTTCGTCATGGCTCCACTCTTCCATACGGTCGCGTCCGTTCGGCGTCCGTCGTCCGGTCTCTTAGGGGAAGGACCTTGTAGGGGAAGGACTCAGCGGGCGTCCGAGACGGGAATGGCACCATAGGGGAATGACGTCACCGAATCAGACAGCAACTGCCACGCTCCACACCAACCGTGGAGACATCGTGATCGCTCTCTTCGGCAACCATGCGCCGAAGACCGTCGAGAACTTCGTCGGCCTCGCCACGGGAACCAAGGATTACAGCTCGTCGAACGCGAAGGGCGAGTCGAGCGGACCGTTCTACGACGGCTCCGTCTTCCACCGCGTGATCGACGGCTTCATGATCCAGGGCGGCGACCCCACCGGCACCGGCCGCGGCGGCCCGGGTTACCAGTTCGGCGACGAGTTCCACCCGGAACTCCAGTTCGACCGCGGCTACCTGCTCGCCATGGCGAACGCCGGTCCGGGCACCAACGGCTCGCAGTTCTTCATCACCGTCGGCCCGACGCCGCACCTGAACCGTCGCCACACCATCTTCGGTGAGGTCCTCGACGCCGACTCGAAGAAGGTCGTCGACGCCATCGCCACCACCAGCACCGATCGCGCCGACCGCCCGGTCGACGAGGTCGTCATCAACAGCATCACCATCTCCTGAGGTAAGTGCCATGACGAACCCCGGCTGGGGTCCTGCGGCCGAGGACGGTGGTCGGCAGCCCCAGCCGCGGTGCGTCCGCCATCCCGATCGCCCGACCCTGCTCACCTGCACACGGTGCGGCAAACCGTATTGCCCCGAGTGCCTGCGTCCGGCAGCGGTCGGCCAGCACTGCGTGGATTGCGTGGCCGAGGCCGCCCGCTCCACGCCGCAGGCCCGGACCATCGCGGGCGCTCCCGCACGCTCCGGGAGAGCCACCCCGGTCGTGACGTACGCGCTGATCGCGCTGAACGTTCTGGTCTTCCTCGTCACCGCCGCGCAGTCCGGCAGCGTGATGAACAACGAGCGGTCGTCGTCGCTCTTCCTGGACTGGGCCCTGTGGCCCCCGGCGATCGCCGCCAACGGTGAATACATCCGGATTCTGGGCAGCGGTTTCCTGCACTTCGGACTGCTCCACCTGGCAGTCAACATGTTCGCGCTGTGGATCATCGGACGCGACACCGAGCTTGTTCTCGGCCGTGCCCGCTATCTTGCGGTCTACCTGGTCTCGCTCCTCGGCGGTTCCGCAGCGGTGATGCTGCTGCAGACGGGAGCCGTCACGGCCGGCGCCTCCGGTGCGGTCTTCGGGCTGCTCGGGGCGCAAGCGGTGATCTTGATGAGGCTTCGCCGCAGTCCCGCACCGGTACTGGGGGTCGTGGCCCTCAACGTGTTCATCAGCATCACGATCCCCGGAATCTCCCTCTGGGGACATCTCGGTGGGCTCGTGGCAGGTGCGGCCGCCACCGCGGCACTGCTGTACGGCCCGCAGTCGCTCCGTGCGGGCAACGATCGCGCACGCGTGGTGCGCACAGGATGGATCGCACTCGGTGCGGTCACGATCCTCGTCGTGGCGTTGGGCGTACTCGCGGTACTGCGCTTACGGGCTCAGCTGGGCTTGTGATCGGGTGCCAACCCCCGCGCGCCGAGTGCCTCGTGCACGGCGCGGGGGTCGGTCCCGAGGTCCCAGCGACCGAAGATCATCAGATTCTCCGAACCGTCACGCGGATCGATCGTGTCGATCTCGAGCATGGGTACCCGGCGGCCCATCCGGGGATATTCCACGAGTCGCACGCGGTGCAGCGTCGTAGCCGGGTACTCACGTCGCCCCGTCAACCGGGTCACGGCGAGCCCCGACGATCCGGGCAGCACCTCGAGGCGCGGCCGCTGGCGCCAGGCCGAAGCTGCGAACAGGAGCACCAGTAGCGCCGCGAACCCGACGAGCACGCGGCCGGCGGCGTCGACTGCCGTCATCGCCGCCACCCCGAGTGCAACGCCTCCCACTGCGAGCGCGGCGACGGCGCCAGGGGGCGTCGACCACCGCGGTGTGTCCTCGGTGCTCACGTCAGCCCTCATATCGCTTTGTACACAGGGTTATCCCCAGGTGGGGATGAATAACAAAGATGTAATCCACAGGAGCGAGCGCGCTTTCAGCGCCACTTCATGGTCATGACGAGACCGGCCACCATGAACCCGAATCCGATGAGGAAGTTGTAGGCACCCAGCGAGTTCATCCAGGAAATCTGTTCTGCCGCCAGGTAATACACGACCAGCCACAGCAGACCGATGATCATCAGGCCGAGCATCACCGACACGTAGAGGGTGCTCGACGGCGCAGCCTTCACCTTCACAGGTGTGCGGCTCACCGTCCGGGTCGCGCTGTCGTCCTTCTTACGTACCTTCGACTTGGGCATCGTGTCCTCGTTCTTGCGACTCCGCTCGTGCCGGACGAGCGGGGTAAGTTGGGCAGCTACCTGTGCTGTATACGCTAACGCTGTCGTGTCAACGCTAACGTAAGGCCGGAACGGAGGGGTGAGGTGTCCGAGTGGCAGCCGCGCCGAGTGGTCTGGGGTTCCGCGACCCTGGCCGTCTGTCTCGTCGGCGGGTTGTTGATCGGCACCACACGCGGTGTCTCCGAGGGGCACGAGCTTCGCGTCGGCGACTCGCCACGGCTGTCCGACCTCGTCCGCGCCGCGCAATCCGGGACCGACGATCTCGCCGACACCCGTGACGACCTCGCGCGGCAGGTCGCAGAGGTGCAGGACCGCGTCGCTGCGACCGACGGCGACGTCGCGTCCGTGCTCGACGAACTCTCCGCCGTCGCCGACCCGGCGGGCCTGACCGCTCTGCACGGTCCGGGGGTCACGGTGACGCTCACCGACGCGTCGCGCGACGCCGACGGCAAGTATCCGTCCGGGGCGTCACCGGACGATCTCGTTGTGCACCAGCAGGACGTCCAGAGCGTGCTCAACGCGATGTGGGCCGGCGGCGCCGAGGCTGTCTCGATGCAGGATCAGCGGATCGTGGCCACGTCGGCCCCGCGCTGCATCGGCAACACGCTGCTGCTCCACGGCCGCACATACTCCCCGCCGTACGTCATCACCGCTCTCGGCGACCGGTCGCGGCTCGAGGCGGCGCTCGACGCCGAACCGGGGATCAGGGTCTACAAGCAATATGCGACGCGCTACGGGCTGGGCTACACCCAGACGAGCGGCGCCGACCTCTCCGTCCCCGCCTATACCGGGGGCGCACCCACCCGCTGACCTGCCGGTAACCTCGTGGCATGCGCATCCTGGTCGTCGACAATTACGACAGCTTCGTCTTCAACCTGGTCCAGTACCTCGGCCAGCTCGGCACGAAGGCGGAAGTGTGGCGCAACGACGACGAACGGCTCACCGCGCCGGGTGCGCTGGCCCGCGTCGCCGAGGAGTTCGACGGTGTTCTGCTGAGCCCCGGCCCGGGCACCCCGGAACGCGCCGGTGTCAGCATCGACCTCGTGAAGGCATGCGCCGACACGAGCACCCCGCTCCTCGGGGTATGTCTGGGTCACCAGTCGATCGGTGTCGCCTTCGGAGCGACAGTCGATCGCGCGCCGGAACTGCTGCACGGCAAGACGAGCGTCGTGCGGCACAACGACACGGGTGTTCTTGCGGGCCTTCCCAGCCCCTTCACGGCCACTCGCTACCACTCGCTGACCGTGCTTCCCGAGACGATGCCCGCCGAACTCGAGGCGACCGGCCACACCGAGAGCGGCGTGATCATGGCGCTGCGCCACACCGAGTTGCCGATCCACGGCGTGCAGTTCCACCCCGAATCGGTGCTCACCGAAGGTGGTCACCGCATGCTCGCGAACTGGCTCGGAATCTGCGGTGAAGCGCCGGAGGAGGCGCTCGTCGCGCAACTCGAAGCCGAAATGGCCCGCGCGCTCGACGGCGGCGCCGCCTGAGTTTCCCTCCACCCACGACAAAGGTCCCGGACGCGATGTCCGGGACCTTTGTCGTCAGATGCCGGGGATCACCGGATACCGAGCACTCCGACGCCGATCGTGATGGTCTGGGTCTTGGAGATCTCCGAGCCCGGGGGCTGCGCCTGGGTGATCACGGTGCCCACCAGATCGGGTGAAAGCGTGGCTTCCCGGGTCTGCACGAGATCGGACGCGGAGCCGGTCCACCCGGCGCTCCGCAGCGCCGACAACGCCTCCGACACCGAGCGGTTGGTGACCACCGGCATCTCGATGCGGTCGCCGTTGGACACCTTGATCGTCACCGTCGACCCCTGAGCGGCGGATGCGCCACCCGCCGGAGACGTCGAGACGACCGTGCCGTCGGGCTCGCTCGATTCGATCTCCTCGACGACGACCTCGAAGCCCGCGCCTTCGATATTGCCGGTGGCCACCGCGGTGGCCTGACCGACCACGTTGGGCACGCGCACCTGTTCCGGTCCACTACCCAGCGTGATCGTGACCTCGCCGTCGCGCTCGATGCTCGCGCCCGATGCGGGGCTCTGCCCGACCACGAGATCCACGTCGTCCGCGTCCGACGGGGCGCGCTGCACGTCGGAGCTCAGACGCAGGCCCACCGCTGCGAGTTCCTGCGCGGCGCGCTGCTGAGTCATTCCGGTGAGGCGGGGGATCTGTACCTGCTCCGGCCCGCTCGACACCTCGAGCGTGACCGTCGATCCCTCTTCTGCCTGCGTACCCGGCACGGGGCGGGTGTTGATCACGTTGCCCTTGGCCACCACCGGGTCGTTCTTCTGCTGGATCGACACGCGGAAACCGGCGTCCTGCAACTGGGACTCCGCCACCTCCGAACTGAGGTTGCGCACGTCGGGCACGGCGACCTGTGCGGCGGTCGAACCGGGGCCGAGCGACCAGAGGAACACACCGACGATGCCCACGACCACCAGCGCGACGAGGCCGAGGAGGACCCGTTTGGCGACGGACCCGCCGCCACCGCCGGAGTCGTCACCCGAAGTGTTGCCCGTCGCACCGGCCGGGGTGGCGCGCGCGTGCCGTCCGGGGTTCGGGTCCGCGGCGTCGAGCAGGGTGGTGCGGTCCTCGTCGGTCATGACCATCGGGGCGCTCGGTCGCTGACCGTTGAGCACCCGGATCAGGTCGCTGCGCATTTCGGCGGCCGACTGGTAGCGGTTGGCGGGATTCTTCGCCATCGCCTTCAAGATCACCGAGTCCAGCTCGTGCGGAATCGACGGATTCACGGACGACGGCAGCGGCGGATCCTCCCGCACGTGCTGGTAGGCGACCGCCACGGGCGAGTCACCCTTGAACGGCGGTTCGCCGGTGAGGATTTCGAACAGCACGCAGCCGACGGAATACACGTCCGACCGAGCGTCGACCTGCTCGCCGCGCGCCTGCTCGGGCGACAGGTACTGGGCCGTACCGATCACGGCGGCGGTCTGCGTCATCGGGCTGGCGGCGTCCGACAGCGCCCGGGCGATACCGAAGTCCATGACCTTCACGGCACCGGCGTTGTTGATCATGACGTTCGCGGGCTTGACGTCGCGATGCACGATCATGTTGCGGTGGCTGAAGTCCAGGGCTGCGCAGACGTCGGCGATGACCTCCATCGCGCGCTTGGGTGCCATCGGGCCGTCGCGGCGAACGATGTCGCGCAGGGTGTCGCCCTCGACGTACTCCATGACGATGTAGGGCAGGGGCCCGGCGTCCGTCTCGGCTTCGCCCGTGTCGTACACCGCGACGATCGCGGGGTGGTTGAGTGCTGCCGCGTTCTGGGCTTCACGACGGAAACGCAGGTAGAACGTGGGTTCGCGGGCGAGGTCTGCGCGCAGAACCTTGATCGCCACGTCCCGTCCGAGCCGTGTGTCCCGCGCGAGGTGCACCTCGGACATACCGCCGAAGCCGAGGATCTCACCCAGCTCGTACCGAGAGGAGAGCTTGCGCGGTGTGGTCATGACGTTCCTTGGGTGTCCGGCGGTCCGTTGTTCGTACCGTTGCTGGCTTCGGGATCGGTATCCCCGCCGTCTGCGTCTCCGTCCGCCTCACCGTCGGTCTCGCCGGCAGCCGGCGCAGTAACGGTGGTCGTGGTGGTCTGGGTCGTCGCGTTCGTGGTGGTGGGGACGGTCGTGGTGGGCGTCTCCGTCGTCGGCGGCACCGTGGTGGTGGTGGGCGGGACGGTGGTCGTGGGGGGCGCCTGGAAGGTCGGTGTCTCCACCGGAGCCGGCGCAGGCGCGGGCTCCTCGGTGGTGGTCGTTGTCCGAGGTGGTCTGGTGGTCGTCGTGGTGGGACGGGTCGTGGTCATCTGCGTGGTCGGCGACGGTCCCGGGGTACGGGTCCCCTCGTCGTCGCCACCGAACAGGACGATCCCGAGGGTTACGAGGGCGAGCAGGATCGCCGCGCCCGCAGCCCACGCCAGGGCTGTCGGGCTCGGTCCACGCCTGCCACCGTCGCCGTCACCGGAGGATCCACCCGCGGTCGGCGGTCCCGACACCGGCGGCTGTCCGGCCGTCGGGGGCAGTGCGCCGGTCTGCGGCTGGGTGTAGGCGGTCGGGGCGTAGTACTGGTTCGGATCGAGCGCGCGTGTCGCCGACGTCGGCGCCGCGGTGCCCGGCACCCCGGGGGGCAGGACACGGTTCGCGCTGGTCACCGGCGGCACATTGCCGGGCGGCGGCGCCGGCCGACCGGAACGCACCGCGGATACGGCGTTGGCGAACTCGCCGCCGTTGGCGTACCGCTGCGACGGGTCCTTCGACATCGCGATCCCGATGAGTTCGCGCACCTCGGCAGGCAGATCGTTCGGCAACGGGGCCGCCGTCTCCTGAACATGCTTCATCGCGACGGTCACCACGCTGTCGCCCAGGAACGGACGACGGCCCGACAACACCTCGTAGCCGACGATGCCCAGCGAGTAGACGTCACTCGCGGACGTCGCCTCCTGGCCGAGCGCCTGCTCCGGCGCGATGTACTGGGCGGTGCCCATCACCATTCCGGTGCGGGTGACCGGCGACGCGTCCACGGCCTTGGCGATGCCGAAGTCCGTGATCTTCACCTGGCCCGTCGGGGTGATGAGGATGTTGCCCGGCTTGACGTCGCGGTGCACGACACCGGCGTTGTGCGCGGCCTGGAGCGCCCGCCCGGTCTGCTCGAGCATGTCCAGGGCGTGCGGCAATGACAAACGGCCCACCCGCGACAGCACTGCGTTGAGCGGCTCGCCGTGGACCAGTTCCATCACCAGGTAGGCGATCGACTGACCTTCGGTGTCGGTGGTTTCGCCGTAGTCGAACACCCCGGCGATGCCCGGGTGGTTGAGCTGGGCGGTGGTGCGTGCCTCGAACCGGAAACGCGCGAGGAAGTCCTCGTCGCCCGAGAGTTCGGCCTTGAGGACCTTGACCGCGACCCGCCGGTCGAGCCGGGTGTCGAGGCCTTCCCACACCTGGCCCATGCCGCCGGTGGCGATCAGTCGCTGGAGTCGATATCTGTCGGCGATCATGGCGCCGTTGCTCAAAGCCATGTCAGCCTCCCTGTAACCCGGCCGAGATCACGGCTCGTCCGATGGGTGCGGCCACAGAGCCGCCGGTCGCGGCGAGTGCACGGTCGCCACCGTCCTCCACGATCACCGCGATCGCGATGGTGGGTTGCTGCGCCGGCGCGAACGCGATGTACCACGTGTGCGGCGGCGTGTTCCTCGGGTCGCTGCCGTGCTCCGCGGTACCGGTCTTCGACGCGATCTGCACACCGGGAACCGTGCCCTGCCCGCCCGCGAAGTTCTCGGCGCCCACCATCAGTTCGGTGAGGGTCGAGGCGACCTGCGGCGGAATGGCCTGGCCCAGCGATTCGGGCGTGGTCTCGTCGAGGACCGCGAGGTCGGGGCCCTGCAGGCGCTCCACGAGATACGGCTCCATCCGGACGCCACCGTTGGCGATGGTCGCGGCGATCGACGCGTTCTCGAGCGGAGTGAGCGCGACGTCGCGCTGGCCGATGCTGGTCTGGCCCAGAGCGGCTCCGTCGGGGATCGGACCGATGGTGCTCGGCGCGACCGGCAACGGCACCTCCATGTTCTCGTCGATGCCCAGTGCCTCGGCCTGCTCGACGAGGGCTTCTCGTCCGGTGTCGATGCCCATCTCGACGAAGGCGGTGTTGCACGACCGCGCAAACGCCTCCCGCAGCGTCACCGTCGGTGCGCCGCCGCACGGGGCGCCGCCGTAGTTCTCGAGGGTGGTGGCCGTGTCGGGCAGGGTGATGGTCGGTGCAGCGGTGAGCTGCGTGTCGGGGGTGACGCCGGCCTCGAGCGCCGCGGCCGTGACGACGACCTTGAAGGTCGACCCGGGCGGATAGGTCTGCGAGATCGCCCGGTTGAGCATCGGCTTGTCGGGGTCGGCGTTGAGTTCGTCCCAGGCCGCCGACGTAGCGGCACCGTCGTGCCCGGAGAGGCGGTTGGGGTCGTAGCTCGGCGTACTCACCATGGTCAGGATCCGGCCCGTGCTGGGCTCGATCGCGACGACCGAACCGGTGTATCCCCGGCTCGTCAGTTCGTCGTAGGCGACCTGCTGCATGACGGGGTCGATCGTGGTGACCACGTTGCCGCCACGAGGATTGCGTCCGGAGACCAGATCGAAGAAGCGCTGCCCGAACAACAGGTTGTCGGACCCGTTGAGCAGTGCGTCTTCGGAGCGTTCGAGCCCGGTGCTTCCGTACTGCATCGAGTAGAAGCCCGTGACCGGTGCGTACGCAAGCGGACTCATCGGCTGATTCGGCGGCGCCGGGTACTCGCGCAGGTACTTGTAACGGCTGTCGGTGGGGATCGAGACCGCGAGCGCCTGACCGGCGGCGGCGATCTGGCCGCGCTGCCGGGAGTACTCGTCGATCAGCACACGCGAGTTACGCGGATCGGTGCGCAGGTCGTCGGCTTTGATGACCTGCACATACGTGGCGTTGGCGAGAAGGGCGACGACCATGAACATCACCGCCATCGCGACCTTACGAAGCGGACCGTTCATTCGCGCCCCATCATTTCCGTCGGCGCGTCGGCGATCGGCGTGGCCTTCTTCCGTGGGACAGCGGGCTCGCGGGCAGAATTGGAGATCTTCATCAGGAGTGCCAGGAGGAGATAGTTGGCGAGCAGAGACGAACCGCCGTACGACACGAACGGCGTGGTCAAGCCCGTCAGGGGGATCAGCTTGGTCACGCCACCGACCACCACGAACAACTGGACCGCCATCGTGAACGACAGGCCGGCCGCGAGAAGCTTGCCGAAACTGTCGCGGACCGCGAGGGCGGTGCGCAGACCACGGATGATGAGAATCAGGAACAGCAGCAGGATCGCGGCGAGCCCGATCAGGCCGAGTTCCTCGCCGATCGCGGCGATGATGAAGTCGGTCTTCGCGAACGGCACCTGCGTCGGCCGGCCACTACCGAGACCGGTGCCGGCGACACCGCCCGTCGCGAGGTTGAACAACGACTGGGAGATCTGGTAGCCGGTGTTGTTGTAGTCGGCGAACGGGTCGAGCCAGGTCTCGACACGCACCCGCACGTGGCCGAACATCTGGTACGCGAAGTAGAAGCCGAGCGCGAGCAGCGAGAAGCCGATCACCAGCCAGCCGACACGCTCGGTGGCGATGTACAGCATCACGAGCACGGTCGTGAACAGCAGCAGGGACGTGCCGAGGTCCTTCTCGAACACCATCACACCGATGGACAGCACCCAGGCCGCCAGAATCGGGCCGAGGTCGCGTGCTCGCGGGAAGTCCATGCCGAGGAAATGCTTGCCGGCGGTCGTGAAGAGGTCGCGTTTCGCGACGAGGACCGACGCGAAGAAGATGATCAGGAGGATCTTGGCGAACTCACCGGGCTGAATGCTGAAGCCGGGCAGCTTGATCCAGATCTTCGCGCCGTTGACCTCGGAGAACTGCGAGGGCAGCAGGGCCGGGATCGCCAACGCGACCAGGCCGATCAGCCCGAGGGTGTAGCTGTAGCGGGCGAGCAGCCGGTAGTCGTGCAGGAAGGCGAGCACGAGGATGAACAACCCGATGCCGAGTGCGGTCCACAGGACCTGCTGCGTGGCGTCGGGCGACGGGGCCTCCACACCCAGGTAGCGGGCGTTCTCCTGGTCGGCGAGATCGAGCCGGTGGATGATCACCAGGCCGAGCCCGTTGAGCAGGGCGACGATGGGCAGCAGGAACGGGTCCGCGTACTTCGCGAACCGGCGCACGGCGAGATGTGCGACGAGGAACATCACCGCGTACGTCGCGCCGTACTTCAGCAGGTCGGCGGTGAACGTCTGCTCGAGGCTCACTTCGACGAGCATCAGCGACACGGTGGTGATACCGATCGCGCCCAGAATCAGGAGAAGTTCGGTATTTCGACCTGTCGACTGGACCGGTGCCGGAGCGAAGCCACCCGGGGGACTCGGAAAGGCCCCCGCGCCATGGGTCACCGACATCAGGCGCCCACCCTGCAGTTCTGGCCGGGTATCTGCGGCGGTGCGGGAGGTGCTGCCGGCACCTCCGGAGTCGCCGACGCGGGCGCCGGAGCCGGCTGGCCGCCGACCTCCGGCTCGGGTGTGGCCGGTGGTGCCGCGGGCGGCGAGGTCTCGCCGGGCGGGAGGGGTGCGGCGGTGCCGTCCACTCCCGGCGCCGGAGTCGCCGGCGGTGCCGGGACGGGTTCGGCCGGCGGTGTCTCCTCGACGGCGCACACAGGCAGCAGGTCCATCGTGGCGAGACGTTCCATCTGCGCGCTGGTGTCCTCGAGCGAGCCCGACGGCAACCCGGCGCGGACCTGCTCGCGAGCGGCCGGCCAGAGATCGTCGACGAGCATGACGCGGCACTGCGCGTCCCCGGGTGCGGAGAGACTGATGTCGCCTTCGTCGGTGAGACACCCGACGAGTGCGGCCTCCTGCAGCGAATACCCGAAGACGTTTCCGGGGACTCCGCGCAGCACCGTCACGGCGCCGCTGTTGTCACCCACGTAGTAGTTGTTGCGCACGAGCTGGCGACCGACCACGAGACCGACGGCGAGCAAAGCGACCAGCGCGAGGATGACCAGCGGCCACCACAAGCGGCTGCGCTTCTTCGGAGGTGTCTCGGGAGCCTGGACGATCACGCGCTTGGGGGCGGCGCGAGGCGGGCGCATGGCGGCCGCGCGTCCGGCGGCGGTGTTCGGGGGCGGAGAGTCCTCGTCGTCGTCGGTCGACGCAGCGCCGGCGACGATCGGCTTGCTCTGCCCGTAGTCGAGGTCGATCACGTCGGCGACGACCACGGTGACGTTGTCCGGGCCACCGCTGCGCAGCGCCAATTCGATGAGCCGGTCGGCGCATTCGTCGTGGCTGCCCTCGCGCATGGTGTTGGCGATCGTCTCGTCGCTCACTACGTCCGACAGGCCGTCCGAGCAGATCAGGTAGCGATCACCGGCCCGGGCTTCGCGGACGGTGAGAGTCGGCTCGACCTCGGCGCCGGTGAGGGCGCGCATGATGAGCGAACGCTGGGGATGCGTGTGCGCCTGCTCGGCCGTGATGCGGCCTTCGTCCACCAGCGACTGCACGAACGTGTCGTCGCGCGTGATCTGGGTGAGCTGGTCGTCGCGCAGCAGGTACGCGCGGGAGTCGCCGATGTGGGCGAGTCCGAGCTTGCTTCCGGCGAACAGGATCGCGGTGAGCGTCGTGCCCATCCCGTCCAATTCGGGTTCTTCTTCCACCTGATCTGCGATCGAGGCGTTGCCCTCGTGGACCGCGGCGGCGAGTTTGCCGAGGAGGTCACCACCGGGCTCGTCGTCGTCGAGGTGCGCGAGCGCGGCGATCATCAGCTGGGAGGCGACCTCACCGGCCGCATGCCCACCCATACCGTCGGCGAGCGCGAGCAGGCGCGCGCCGGCGTAGACGGAGTCCTCGTTGTTCGATCGAACGAGGCCGCGGTCGCTGCGGGCGGCATAACGCAATACAAGGGTCACGGGCGGAGCTCGATCACGGTTTTACCCACTCGGACAGGCGTACCGAGAGGGACGCGGACAGCAGTGGTGACTTTCGCACGGTCCAGATACGTGCCGTTGGTCGACCCGAGGTCCTCGACGTACCAGTCGGAACCCCGCGGCGACAACCGGGCGTGCCGGGTCGAGGCGTAGTCGTCGGTCAATACCAGCGTCGAGTCGTCGGCGCGGCCGATGAGCACGGGCTGGGTGCCCAGGGTGATCCGGGTGCCGGCGAGGGCACCGTGGGTCACCACCAGATATTTGGCGGTCTTGTTGCGGCTCAGCGACGGAAGCATCGACTGTTTCGGCGAATATCGCGGCAACGGTCGCGCGGTTCCGGCGTAGATATCCGACCGCAGACTGCGCAGTACGGACCACACGAACAACCACAGCAGGAGGAGGAAACCCGCCCGGGTCAGTTGCAGAATCAACCCCTGCACGGCTCATCCTCCTTCGGCTCGGTCGACCGGCATATGCCGTCCGGTTCGCTGCGGTTACTCACAATACGGACACGGTCGACTCGATACAGCGTCCGACGCGCATTACACGCGTCGGACGGTGTCGACGGACCCCGTAGGTCCTGGCTACCCGTAGCTCAGAGGATGCGCACAAGGATCTCCGAGTGACCCGCACGGACGATGTCCCCGTCGGCCAGCTGCCAGTCCTGGATGGACGCGCCGTTGACGGTGGTGCCGTTGGTGGATCCGAGATCGGAGAGCATGGCGACCTGCCCGTCCCAGCGGATGTCGATGTGACGACGGGAAACACCCGTGTCGGGGAGGCGGAACTGGGCGTCCTGTCCGCGGCCGATGATGTTGCTGCCTTCACGCAGCTGGTAGTAGCGACCGCTGCCGTCTTCGAGCTGCAGGGTGGCCGTCAGCACGCGACCGGCGGCGGGGGACTGGTAGCCGCCTCCCGCGTAGCCCTGGTCGTACGCAGGCTCGGCCGCGTAGCCCTGGTCGTATCCGGGGTCGGCGTAGCCCTGCTGTCCGTACGGCTGGGCCTGGTAACCCTGATCTGCGTAACCCTGGTCGTAGCCACCGCCCTGCGGCTGCGGCGACTGGTAGCGATCGTCGTAGCCCGGCTGCCCGTACTGCTGAGCGCCGTCGCGGCCGTAGTCCTGGCTGTACGCCTGGGGCTGGGCACCGTAGGCCTGCTGGTCGTACCCGCCTTGCTGGTCGTAGCCACCTTGCTGCGAATAGCCTTGCTGGTAGCCCTGCGGATCGTAGTTCTGATCGCTGTAGGCCTGCTGGTCGTACCCGCCCTGGTCGCCGTAGCCGGCCTGAGACTGGTTGTCGTAACCACCCTGCTGGGGGTCGCTGTAGGCCTGGCCGCCCGCGTACCCGGCACCGTTGTTGTAGCCCTGTGCGTAACGCTGATCCTGGCCGACGTGCGCGTGACCGTTGCGTGCGTACTGCGGTTCCGCGTCTGCGGGGTCACGGCTCGGTTCGTAGCCGGGGTTCTGCGTCATGGGGCCAACTCCTGGTTCGGGTGTCACTGTTGGGCGGTTCTGCGGGTTCCGCGGAGCCGGGGCGCGCGCCGCTGAGCGCCCCACATCTGGATCAACCGAGCCGCGAGTCCGAAACTGCCCTGTGTGCAGTGCCGGCGACGACTCGAAGACGACATGGATGTCACCGTACGTCTGCCATCCCTGTTCACGGATGAAGTCATCAAGGTGACGCGCAAAGGCCTTGACAGTCAAGTCCCGGTCGGCAGCGAGGGCCTCATGGTCGGATTCGCTGATGGTGATCACGTATTTGTTCGGTGCCAGTGTGTGGCCCCGATCGAGCTGCTGGACGCTGTCGGTCGCCTCCTGCTGCAGGGCAGCTTCGACTTCCTGAGGAACTACGCCGCCGCCGAACACGCGGGCGAAAGCGTCGCCGATAGCGGACTGAAGCTTGCGTTCGAATCGTTGGGCGATGCCCATTGCGACCCCCTTTCAGGTCTCCGCGTGTCGTGATGCAGATCGTGCCACTGCATGGTATCGACTTTTTCACCATTTGGACCCGGCGGCGCCCCGCGCGTGTTCCAGGCAGTTCTTTTCGGCGGGTCGTGGAGCACGCGATATGGTCCTGACCAGGCGAATCGTTGTTTGATTAGGAGCTGTGTTACTGTTTTCTGCGTTGCTCGGGCGAGTGGCGGAATGGCAGACGCGCTGGCTTCAGGTGCCAGTGTCCTTCGGGACGTGGGGGTTCAAGTCCCCCTTCGCCCACCAGGAGCAGTTCCACGAACTGCACAGAACGAGGTCACGAACTCGAAAGAGATCGAGGCCTCGTTTTTCGTTCGCCGGGGAAGCTCTCGAGCCACGACTACGATGCTGTGCGGTGTCCGTACGCCGCAGACTAGGCCGGCGAAAGCGTCACGGGATCTGTGCGGTCAGTGGGGTGGCGCTAGGGGAGATGCCATACATGCGCGGATACTCCCGGCTGAACTGGGAGGGGCTGTCGTAGCCCACGCGGTGGGCAACGGCGGTGATGTCACGGCCGGCCGAGAGCAGCAGAAGACGGGCCTGTTGAAGGCGAATGAGTTTCTGGAACCGAATCGGACTCTGCGCGGTGGCGATGTGAAAGTTGCGGTAGAACGCCGACGGGCTCATCCCCGACATTCGTGCCAGGTCTGCGACGCGGAAGGGCTCGTCGTAATGATCGCGAATCCAGCGAACTGCGCCCGCGATATGGTGCAGGCCACTCTCGGCCAGACCGAGCTGGCGAACCGCAGTGCCGTGTTGCCCGGTGACCAGGCGCCATAGGATTTCGCGCTTGATCAGCGGCGCCAGCGCCGCGCGGTCACCAGGGTGGTCGAGCAATCGGATCAAACGGACTGCGGCGTCGAGTAGTTCGCTTGTCAGAGTGCCCACCGCGACGGCGGGTGTCACCTTGTGGTGCACGCGGGATAAATCGCCGGGGCGGACATCCAGCAGTAGATCGGCAATGGCCGAGGGATCCAGAACGAGCGCAAAACCGAGCGCGGGCGCCTCAGGAGTTGCACCGACGAATGTGCCGGTGACCGGCAGGTCGATGGAAGTGACGAGGTAGTCACCCGGCTGGTACTCGTGCACTTGATCGCCAACTGCAAGGCGCTTGGCTCCCTGTGCCAGAACCGCGAGGACGGTGCCCGACATCTCGACCGAAGGCGGCCCGGAGGATAGTGCCCCGTGGAGTGGTGGACTTCGGATCGGCTCTGCAGTAGACGTAGTGATCAACGAGTCGTGCTGGATACTATGCTGTTTCGCTCGAGC
>NZ_JBVOON010000016.1:0-112341 GCF_055664235.1 Rhodococcus sp. NPDC019050
TGAGTTGGTTACCGAATCGGTCGCAGTCCTCCTGAAACGACATGATCGTCGCAACCTCTCGTTGAGAGTGTTGCGACGATCATGTGAACCCGCCAATCGGTGCGGGGTCTTCCGTCGATCAGAGTCGATCAGATCTGTCAGGCGTTGCCGGACAGCTTCTCACGCAGTGCAGCGAGCTGAGCATCGCTGGCCAGCGAGCCACCGGTCTGCTCGGCGGGCTCTTCCGCATCCGTCTCGGACGAGTAGTTGCTGCTGGACACGCCGGCAGCAGCCTCGGCGGCCTCGTCGGCAGCCATCTTCTCGATCTGAGCGGTGTGCATCTTGTGGCGACGCTCGGCCTCGGCGTAGCGGGACTCCCACTCCTCGCGCTGCTTCTCGTAACCCTCGAGCCATTCGTTGGTCTCGGGATCGAAGCCCTCGGGGAAGATGTAGTTGCCCTGCTCGTCGTAGCTGTCGGCCATGCCGTACTTCGACGGATCGAACTCGGCGGTGTAGTCCTCGTTCGCCTGCTTCAGCGACAGCGAGATACGACGACGCTCGAGGTCGATGTCGATGACCTTGACCATCGCGTCGTCGCCGACTGCGACAACCTGGTCCGGAACCTCCACGTGGCGCTCGGCCAGCTCGGAGATGTGAACGAGGCCTTCGATTCCCTCTTCGACGCGCACGAACGCACCGAACGGAACGAGCTTCGTGACCTTGCCCGGGACGATCTGGCCGATCGCGTGGGTCCGGGCGAACTGACGCCACGGATCTTCCTGCGTCGCCTTGAGCGACAGGGACACGCGCTCGCGGTCCAGGTCGACGTCGAGAACCTCGACGGTGACCTCGGTGCCGACCTCGACAACCTCGGACGGGTGGTCGATGTGCTTCCAGGACAGCTCGGAGACGTGCACGAGGCCGTCGACACCGCCGAGATCGACGAAGGCGCCGAAGTTGACGATGGAGGACACGACGCCCTTGCGGACCTGGCCCTTCTGGAGCTGGTGCAGGAACTCGGAGCGAACCTCGGACTGTGTCTGCTCGAGCCATGCACGGCGCGACAGGACCACATTGTTGCGGTTCTTGTCGAGCTCGATGATCTTGGCCTCGATCTCCTTGCCGACGTACGGCTGGAGGTCGCGGACGCGACGCATCTCGACGAGCGACGCGGGCAGGAAGCCACGCAGGCCGATGTCGAGGATCAGGCCGCCCTTGACGACCTCGATGACGGTGCCCTTGACGGCCTCGTCCTTCTCCTTGAGCTCCTCGATCGTGCCCCAGGCGCGCTCGTACTGAGCCCGCTTCTTGGACAGGATCAGGCGGCCTTCCTTGTCCTCCTTGGTGAGGACCAGAGCCTCGACCTCATCGCCCACGGACACGACCTCGTTGGGGTCGACGTCGTGCTTGATGGAGAGCTCACGGGAGGGGATGACGCCTTCGGTCTTGTAACCGATGTCGAGCAGCACCTCGTCGCGGTCGACCTTGACGATCGTGCCTTCGACGATGTCGCCATCGTTGAAGTACTTGATCGTGGCGTCGATGGCGGCGAGGAAATCCTCGGCGGAGCCGATGTCGTTTACGGCTACCTGCGGCGAGGTGACGGTGGTGGAGGCCATGTGTTTGAGTTGCTCCGGACGGGTTGATAGTCGGTTGATGGAACTTCGGTCGGGCACGCGAATCGCACACTGCGGAGAGCGATGTTCGAATCACGGCGAGCGTCCCCGTCCGACCGATGAAGCCGAGCAGCGGACACTCGCGATCACCAGGTTACGCGCCCCCACGGGAGCTGGGCAAACCAGGACGGCCCTCCCGCGCGCCCGCGTGGCGGGCACCTTTACTCTCGCATCCATGGCCAGCTCCGAAAACCCCTCCGGCACAGCACCTCACCAGTCCCAACTGTCACCCGAAGATCGGCACGCCACCGCCAACGCGCTGCTCGGTACCTCGAAGGTGGGCCGTGTCCGGCTCGGGTCGCGGGACAGTGAGCGCGCCAGCCGGGCGTGGTGGGACGCCGACGCCGACGACTACCACCGCACCCACGGCGAGTTCCTCGGTGTCGACTCGGCTGCGGGCGAGTTCGTCTGGTGCCCCGAAGGACTCCACGAGGGCGACGTGCATCTGCTCGGCGACATCGCCGGCCGGGACGTGCTCGAGATCGGCTGCGGATCCGCCCCCTGTGCGCGCTGGCTCGCCGAGCACGGCGCCCGCGCGATCGGACTCGACATCTCGATGGCGATGCTCGAGCGCGGAGTGGCCGCAATGGATGCGGCGGGCACGACTCCGGCGCGCCGGGTTCCGCTCGTTCAAGCCGGGGCCGAGAACCTGCCGTTCGCGGACGGAAGCTTCGACGTGGTCTGTTCCGCTTTCGGCGCGGTGCCGTTCGTAGCAGATTCGGCGCAGGTCATGCGGGAGGTCGCGCGGGTGCTGCGGCCGGGCGGCCGGTGGGTGTTCTCCGTCAACCATCCGATGCGCTGGATCTTCCCCGACGATCCGACCGAAAAAGGACTGGTCGCGATGTTCCCGTACTTCGATCGCACCCCGTACGTGGAACTCGACGACGACGGCATCGCCACCTACGTCGAGCATCACCGCACGGTCGGCGACCGGGTGCGCGAACTCGTCGCCGCCGGACTCGAGGTGTACGACATCATCGAACCCGAGTGGCCCGAGCACCTCGACCGCGAGTGGGGGCAGTGGAGCCCGCTGCGCGGCGAGTACTTCCCCGGCACCGCGATCTTCTGCAGCCGCAAACCCGCCTGATCGGGCGGGCTCACGACCGCAGACGGCGCGCTACAGAAGGCGCGACAGGAACGCGCGGGTCCGCTCGTGCTGCGGATTCGACAGCACCTCACTCGGGTTGCCGGCTTCGACGACGACGCCGCCGTCCATGAAGACGAGTTCGTCGGCGACTTCGCGCGCGAAGCCCATCTCGTGGGTGACCACGACCATGGTCATTCCACCGTCGGCGAGATCACGCATCACCGAGAGAACCTCGCCCACCAGTTCCGGGTCGAGGGCCGAGGTCGGCTCGTCGAACAGCATGAGCTTGGGGTCCATTGCGAGGGCGCGGGCGATCGCCACGCGTTGCTGCTGGCCGCCGGACAACTGCGCCGGGTAGGCGTCGGCCTTGTCGGAAAGCCCCACGCGGGCAAGCAGTTCCCGGCCCCGTTCGACCGCCTCCGCACGTTTGATCTTCTTCACCAGGATCGGGGCTTCGATGATGTTCTCGAGCGCTGTGCGGTGCGGGAAGAGATTGAAGTGCTGGAACACCATGCCGATCTCGCGCCGCTGCCGCGCGGCGACCTTGGGCGAAAGTTCGTGGAGCTTGGAGCCGCGCTCGGCATAGCCGACGAGTTCACCGTCGACATAGAGGCGCCCGGCGTCGACACGCTCGAGGTGGTTGATGCACCGCAGGAAGGTGGACTTGCCGGACCCGGACGGCCCGATCATGCACGCGACCTGACCGCGCCCCACCTCGAGGGAAATGCCCTTGAGGACCTTGACGGCCCCGAAGTTCTTGCACACGCGGTCCGCGCGAACCATCGGCGTTTCGGTCGAGGTCATGCGAGCCCACCTCCGGGGTTGTTCGGGTTCTTCGGCGCGGCGGCCGGGATCTCCTGCGCGTCGGCGAGGGCCTGCAACTGGCGGTTCGTCAACTGGCGGCTCAGCCCCTTCGAGTAGTGCCGTTCGATGAAGTACTGGCCCACCATCAGCACGCTGGTGATGGCGAGATACCAGGTCGCCGCGACGAGCAACAGCGGAATGGGCTGGAAGTTCGCGCCCGAGATGTCGCGCGCCCGGCCGTACAACTCCAGGCTGTAGGGCACCGCAGCGACCAGGGAGGTGGTCTTGAGCATGCTGATCAGTTCGTTGCCCGTCGGCGGGATGATCACGCGCATGGCCTGGGGCAGCACGGTGCGGCGGATCGTCTGGGACCAGGACATCCCGAGCGCGGTCGACGCTTCGACCTGGCCTTCCGGGACCGATCCGATGCCGGCACGGACGATCTCCGCCATGTAGGCGGCTTCGTTGAGCGCGAGACCGATGACGGCGAACAGGAATGCGGCGTTGAGCCCTTGGACGTCGATGTGGACGAACTGGTGGACGAACGGGATTCCGAGGTCGACCTGCTTGTAGATCGACGGGAACAGGCCCCACAGCACGAGTTGCACGTAGACGGGGGTGCCGCGGAAGACCCAGAGATAGAGCCACGACACCGACTTCAGCACCGGGTTCGGCGACAGGCGCATCACGGCGAGGATGACGCCGAGCAACACGGCGATGAGCATCGCGAGTGCTGTCAGCTGGACCGTCTTCCAGGCTGCCGCGGTGATGCGGCTGTCGAAGAGGTACTGGCCGTACACATCCCAGCGGTAGGCCTCGTTGGTGGCCGCGCCCCACAGGAACAGGCCCAGCGCGATCAGCACCAGTGCCCCGGAGATCCATCGTCCGGGGTGCCGCAGCGGCACCGCCTGGATCGGTTCCGGTTCGGTCGCAGGCGCACCGCTGCTCGGATGCGTGTGCTCGCTCATCGGTTCCCTCTCAGCTCGTTGCCGCATTGATCTGTGACGTGGTGACGGCCCCCACCGACATGTTCCAGCGCTCGAGAATCTCGGCGTAGACGCCGGTGTCGATGAGGTGCTGGATCGCCTGTTGCAGTACGGGGCCGAGCGGTGATCCCTTGGCGACGACGAAGCCGTAGGGCGCCGCGTCGAACAGCGGTCCCGCGGCCTCGAGCCGGCCTTCGCTCCGGGCGATGACGTAGGCGGTGACCGGTGAGTCCGCAGAGAGGGCGTCGACGCGTCCGAGGATGAGCGCGTTCGCTGCTTCGTCCTGGCTGTCGTACTTGACCTTGTCGATCGGCGGGAGGCCGGCGGCGACACATGCGTCGCTCTTGGCGGGGACTTCTTCGATGTCCTCGACCGTGTTGGTCTGCACCGCGACACGCAGTCCGCACGCGTTGTCGGGATCGACGTGCTCGCCGGTCCGTTCCGCCCACTGCACGCCGGCGCTGTAGTAGGTCACGAAGTCGACCGTTTCCTCGCGTTCGAGTGTGTCGGTGAACGACGAGGAGCCCAGGTCGAAGGTGCGGGCCTGCACCGCCGGGATGATCCGGTCGAAGTCGGCCTCGTTGAAGACTGTCTGCACACCCAGCACGTCTCCGATCGCCTGCACGAGTTCGACACCGAAGCCGACGATCGTGCCGTCGTCGTCACGGAACTCGTTGGGGGCATAGGGCACGTTGACACCGATCTGGAGGTCGGGGTCGGAGGCCCAGTCGGGCAGTTGGGCGGCGATGCTGTCGACTCGCTCGGCATGGACACGGTCGCCCGGAGGCACGATCGATTCCGAGTTGACGACACACCCTGTCGCGACACTCAGCACCGCAAACAAGGAGACGACCGCTGCCGCGATCCGTCGACCGCGGCGCGGTTCACTTCCCTCGAGTCCGGAATGTCCGGTGTTTTCGGTGAAACGTGTTTCGCCGGTGTGCCCCCTGCCGTGGGTGCGCACTGCTTCTTTCACAGGGAAACAGTATCCACTCCGTGACCCGTGCCGCCGAATCCCGCGCCGATCCGTCCGGGGTCAGCTTTCGCGTATATGCGCGATCAGGGCGTCGGTGAACTCGGCAGTCGACGCCGTCCCGCCGAGGTCGGCCGTGGCGGTTCCGGAGCCGACGGTCGCATCCACAGCAGCTTCGATCCTGCGTGCCGCTGCGGCGAAGGAAGGATCGGAGGTGTCGCCGAGCCGGTCGAGAAGCATTGCCGCAGAAAGAATCAGCGCGACGGGATTGGCCCGGCCGAGACCGGCGATGTCGGGCGCCGCGCCGTGCGACGCCTGCGCCATCGTCTTGGTGCGCGACGAGTTGACCGAGGCGGCGGTCCCGAGCGAGCCGGACAACTCGGCGGTCAGATCCGAGAGGATATCGCCGAACATGTTTTCGGTCACGATGACGTCGTACCGTTCGCCGTGGCGGACCAGCAGCGCGGCCATCGCGTCCACGTGGGCGTCGTCGACCTGTAGGCCCGGATAGCCGCGCGCGACCTCGCGGCACACGTCCCGGAACAGGCCCGTGGTCATCGACAGGACGTTGGCCTTGTGCACGATGGTGACGCGGCCCCGGCGCTTCGAGGCGAGGTCGCAGGCGATACGCGCGATCCGCTCGCACGCGGCTCTCGTGACCACACCGACGGCGAGCGCGACGTCGGGAGTGGGCATGAATTCGCCGCTTCCGACCGCCATGTTGCGGTCCGCGTAGAAGCCCTCGGTGTTCTCGCGCACGACCACCAGGTCCATCTCCGGTGACATGGCGCGTACTCCGGCCAGCGCCCGGGCGGGCCGGATGTTCGCGTAGAGGTCGAAGTGTTTGCGGATGCGTCCGCCGGGGGGCAGTTCCCTCCGGTACGGCTCGGGGTAGGACGCACTGTCGTGCGGGCCCAGGATCCACGCGTCGAGGTCCTCGAGCGCGTCGAGCGTCTCGTCCGGCAGCGGGGTTCCGTGTGTGTCGATCGCGTCGGCGCCGATGGGCAACGGCACCCAGATCACTCCGGGCCCTCCGGCCGCGGCGACCGCCTCGTCCACCACTCGCCGCGTCGCGGGGACGATCTCGTGGCCGATGCCGTCGCCTTCGAGCAGTCCGATGCGGTGCGGCGTCGTAGCGGTCGGGGTGGTCGCAGCGCGGGGCGTTGCGGTCTCCTCGGTCACCCGGTCATCATTGCTCACCATGGTGCAGTCGGTGGAACTGCTGCTCGACGAGAGCCTCGACGCGGCAGTGCGGGAGGAATGGTCGAGGATGCTCGACGCCGGTGTCGCGAGTCAGGGGCGCATCCGTTCGCCCAGCAATCGGCCGCACGTGACCTTGTTCGTCTCGGCCGAGATCCCGGCAGAGGTCGAGGACTCGGTACGTGCGACTTTGAGCGACACTCCCGTGCCGGTACGCCTCGGAGGTGTCGTGGTGTTCGGTGACCGTCACGCGACCCTGGCCCGACTCGTCGTTCCGTCGTCCGCGCTCCTCGACCTGCACGCGCGACTGTTCGACCTGCTTGCGGGGTGCCCCGGGGTGCCGGCGCACATTCGGCCGGGTGAATGGACCCCGCACGTGACCCTGGCTCGGCGGGTGCCCGCCAAGCGGATCGGCGCCGCCTTGGTCGCGGCGCACATCGGTGGACGCGACCTGGCCGGGACGAGTGGCGGGATCCGTCGGTGGGACGGTACAGCCAAACGTGAATGGCGACTGGTCTGAGCGCACCGGAACGGTGATCAGAACTTGTATTCTCCGAATTGTGTTGTCTCCCAGTGGGTATCGGGCGTCTTTTCCATGAGGGCGAGCACGTCCAGAACCAGGAGTACAGCGAGGAGCAGGAGTATCAGCGCGGTCATGGTTACCAGCGTCGCGCGCACCGATATCGTGCAACAGTGGCAGAAAAGACATGATTGCTCGCATTTCTGCCAAGGGGCTGTCACACTGATTTTCATGTCCGACAAACTCGAGACGGTGGTGGTCCCGGTCCTTCCCAGGACCGAGATGTTCGAACTCGGCGTGGCGTGCGAAGTCTTCGGTTTCGACCGGTCCGAGGACGGCCTGCCCACCTACGATTTCTCGTTGATCGCCGGGAGCCCGACTCCTCCCCGGACCCGATTCGGGTTCACGGTCGACGCCCCCTACGACCTCGCGAAGATCGACGAAGCCGACCTGGTGGTGCTTCCCGCCGGCGGCACCGACGTGGCCTCCCTCGATGATCCGTCCTTCCTCTGTGGAAAGGGTGCCGATGCGGAGGACCTCGAACCGCTGTTCGAGCGACTCCGGGCGGCGGTCGACCGCGGTGCCCGCGTCGCGAGCCTGTGCACCGGTGCATTCCTTCTCGGTGCGGCGGGACTTCTCGACGGCCGCCGCTGCACGACCCACTGGCGACACGCCGATCGTCTCGCCGCCATGTACCCGAAGGCTCTGGTCGACCCGAACGTCCTCTACGTCGACGACGGCCCGGTTCTCACGAGTGCGGGCACCGCCGCGGGCATCGACCTGTGCCTGCACATCGTGCGCACGGTGCAGGGCTCCCAGGTCGCCAACTCGATCGCCCGGCGCATGGTCGTTCCCCCGCACCGCGACGGCGGCCAAGCGCAATACGTCGCGATGCCGTTGCCGGAATGCGAGTCCGAGGCCCTCGCTCCGCTCCTCGACTGGATGACCGAGAACTTGCAACACGACCTGCCCGTTCCGGCGCTCGCCGCCAAGGTGCACATGTCGCCTCGTACCTTCGCGCGCCGCTTCGCCGCCGAAACCGGCACCACCCCGGCACGCTGGCTGCGCGACCAGCGAGTCCTCGCCGCACAGCGACTCCTCGAGACCACCGATCTCCCGGTCGACGTGGTGGCCGACCGCGTGGGATTCGGCACCGCCGCGGTACTTCGGCAGCACTTCCTGCGGCTGCGCCACACCACGCCGCAGGCCTACCGCCGTACGTTCCGCGCCGCCGAGGCGGTACCGGTGTCCTGACCACCGGCGCCCGGTCGATGCGCCGACCTCCCACACGGGCGGAGGGCGCTCGCGTAGCGTGGCGGGAAGAAAACGAGACATCCGGATGTTGGACCGGGCGATACGCCGACGAAAGGATTTCCGTGGCAACCCAGGCGCTCACGCAGCAGAACTTCGACGAGATCGTCACCAACAACGACATCGTGCTCGTCGACTTCTGGGCCGATTGGTGCGGCCCGTGCAAGCAGTTCGCCCCGACCTTCGAGGCATCCTCCGAGGAGCACCCCGACGTGGTGCACGCCAAGGTCGACACCGAAGCCGAGCAGGGCATCGCGGCGGCCGCGAACATCAGGTCGATTCCGACGATCATGGCGTTCCGCGAGGGCATTCTCGTCTACAACCAGGCCGGCGCACTGCCCCCGGCTGCCCTCGCCGACCTCGTCAACCAGGTCAAGGCCCTCGACATGGACGATGTGCGCAAGCAGATCGCGGAGGCACAGAACACCCAGAACTGACCCGCCGGAGCCCGGTCCTCACGATCGGGCACTGCCGTCACGACGATGCCCTCCCGACCACATGGTCGGGAGGGCATCGTCGTCGAAAGTGGTTGTCCGGGGTTCGCTGCGTGACGGACCGCCGGTCAGTGTGCGGCTGCGTCCCAACTGCGGCCGTAACCGACCGACACCTCGAGAGGCACCGAGAGGTCGATCACGGAGTCCATCTTCTCCCGCACGATCGCCTCGACCCGGTCGCGTTCTTCGTCGACGACCTCGAGCACCAGTTCGTCGTGCACCTGGAGCAGCATCCGCGACCGCAGGTCCGCCGCACGCAATGCGCGCTGCACATCGATCATGGCGACCTTGATGATGTCGGCGGCAGTGCCCTGAATCGGGGCGTTCAGCGCCGCGCGCTCGGCCACCTCCCGGCGCTGCCGGTTGTCGCTGTTGAGGTCGGGCAGATACCGGCGGCGCCCGTACAGCGTCGAGGTGTAGCCGACCTTCCGGGCCTCCTCGACGACATTGTGGAGGTAGTCGCGCACCCCACCGAACCGCGTGAAGTACGCCTCCATCTGCGCGCGCGCCTCCTCGGCGGAGATCTTGAGCTGTTGCGCGAGACCGTAGGCGCTCAGACCGTAGGCCAGACCGTAGGACATGGCCTTGACCCGGCGCCGCAACTCCGGGGTGACCTCGTCGAGCGGGACACCGAACGCGCGCGAGGCGACGAACGAATGCAGATCCTCCCCCGTCCGGAAGGCCTCGATCAGTCCTTCGTCGCCCGAGAGGTGCGCCATGATGCGCATCTCGATCTGGCTGTAGTCGGCGGTGAGCAGCATGTCGAAACCCTCGCCGACGACGAAGCCCTCACGGATCTGCCGGCCCGCGTCGGTGCGCACCGGAATGTTCTGCAGGTTGGGTTCGGTCGACGACAGCCGCCCGGTCGCCGCGACCGTCTGGTTGAACGTGGTGTGGATCCTGCCGTCGTCGGCCACCGACTTGATGAGCCCGTCGACCGTGGTCTTCATCTTGGTCGATTCCCGGTGCGCGAGAAGGTGTTCCAGGAAGGGGTGACCGGTCTTGTCGAACAGGCCCTGCAGGGCGTCGGCATCGGTGGTGTACCCGGTCTTGGTCTTCTTCGTCTTGGGCATGTCCAGTTCGTCGAACAGCACCACCTGCAACTGCTTCGGTGAACCGAGATTGATCTGCTTGCCGATCACTTCGTAGGCGGCGTTCGCGGCGGCGGCGACATCGGCGGCGAACCCGGACTGCAGATCGTGGAGGTGGTCCGCGTCGACGGCGATGCCGGTGGCCTCGATGTCGGCGAGCACCTCGAGCAGCGGCAGTTCCATCTCGGAGAGCAATGCCACCGATTCGATGTCGGACAGTTCCGCATCGAGCGCCGCAGCCAGGTCGACCACCGCGCGCGCGGCGAGGATCTGGGTCTGGGCAGCTTGCTCGTCGACCGCGTCCGCGTCGTCGAGCAGCGACAACTGGCCGTCGCCGTCGTTCTCGGCCCGCAGTTCCCGCTTGAGGTAGCGCAGCGACAGGTCGTCGAGTTTGAAGCTGCGCTGTCCCGGCCGGACGAGGTAGGCCGCGAGCGCGGTGTCGCTGGTGAGGCCGGCGAGGGTCCAGCCGCGCCCCCGCAGCGCGTGAATCGCGGATTTCGCTTCGTGCAACGCTTTTTCGATGGTCGGGTCGGCCAGCCACGCCGCGAGCGCCGCGTCGTCTTCCGGCGTCAGCGCGATCGTGGCGACGTAGGCGCCCTCGCCGTCCGCTGCGGCGATCGCGATCGCGGTGGCCTCACCCCCGTACGGTGTGCCCGGCCCGACGACCGACAACCCGTGGCGCTGCCCCGCGACAGCGTGCGTGGCGAGCCAGTCGCCGAGAGCGCCGGGCTCGACGATCCCGCCGCGCACCTCGAAGCCTTCCTCGGCCTCGGGCTCGGCGGAGGCGAGCGTCTCGAAGAGCCGATCGCGCAGCACCCGGAACTCGAGGTCGTCGAACAATCGGTGGATGCGGTCGCGGTCCCAGGGCGCGAGTGCGAGCTGATCCGGGGAGTACGGCAAGGCGACGTCGCGCACCATCTCGGTGAGCTGACGGTTGAGCAGGACGTTCGACAGGTTCTCGCGGAGCGCGTCGCCCGTCTTGCCGCGCACCTCGTCGACCCGGTCGACGAGGCCGCTGAGGCTGCCGTATTCCCTGATCCACTTGGCGGCGGTCTTCTCTCCGACGCCGGGGATGCCGGGCAGGTTGTCGCTCGGGTCGCCGCGCAACGCAGCGAAGTCCGGGTACTGCGCCGGCGTCAGTCCGTACTTCTCCTCGACCGCCTCGGGGGTGAAGCGGGTGAGGTCGGAAACGCCGCGCCGCGGGTACAGCACGGTGATGTCGTCGTTGACGAGTTGGAGCGCGTCGCGGTCGCCCGTCACCACGAGCACCTTGTATCCCTGGGCGTTCGCCTGGGTGGCGAGGGTGGCGATGAGGTCGTCGGCCTCGTACCCCTCGATCGCCATCACAGGTATGCCCATCGCGCCGAGGACATCCTTGGTGAGGTCGATCTGGCCCTTGAACTCGTCCGGCGCCGCGCTGCGCTGCGCCTTGTACGCGGCGAACAACTCGGCGCGGAAGGTCTTGCGACTGACGTCGAAGGCCGCCGCCACGTGGGTGGGCTGTTCGTCGCGGAGCAGGTTGATGAGCATCGAGGTGAACCCGTACACCGCGTTGGTGGTCTGCCCGCTGTGGGTCTTGAAGTTCTCCGCCGGCAGCGCGTAGAAGGCACGGAACGCCAGGGAGTGTCCGTCGAGGAGGAGAAGGGTCGGGCGGGCGTCGGCGTCCGCGGTGGGTGTGGGCGAGGTAGATGCACGGGTCACGGGCTCAGTCTAGGGACCGGCCCCGACACCCGTCGAAGGCCCGAGTCCGCCCACCCGTCGCTCCGGTTCCGGAAACACAGGTGTTTTCGTGGGAAACGGAAGCGAAACACGTGGGAAACCGTGGATGTCGGTGCAATTCGGTCATTGCCGCTAAAGTGCGCTCTCACGACACCGCCCAGGCGTCGTTATCGACCTACATTTGCACCCGATTCGGGAGGACCTGCGTGGCCCCTACGGTGAGGCTCCGGAGACGACGATGGGCGTCCGGATTCCAACTAGTGTTATTGCTTCTAGCGGTGATGTTCGGCCTTGTGGCCGGAGGCGGAGCCGCCGCCGCGCAAGACCCTCCCGACCCGTCGCTCACGGGCACATCAGCCCCTCCGGAGGATTCTCAGGTTCCCGACGACGCCGTGACCGTTCGCGGCACGCTCAACAACGGGGGTGAACGACTCGACGGTGTCACCGTCCGCGCGTCGGACGCCTCGGGTGAGCTCGTCGCCGAAACGGAATCCGCCGACGGTGGGCGCTGGGAACTCGCGGTCGCGCCCGGCACGTACGTCTTCGAGGTGGTTGGGGAAAGCCTCCCCGACGACGTGAGCGTGCAGTCGACCGTCAGCCGTGAGGTTGCCCCCGGTCAGCCCAACACGGTGATCTTCTCCTTCGGTGAGGCACGGTCCGGGTCGAACGTGGCGTTCGCGGAGACACTGATCCGCACCATCGTCGACGGTCTGCGATTCGGCCTGATCATCGCGATCGCGGGCGTCGGCCTGAGCCTGATCTTCGGAACGACGGGTCTGACGAACTTCGCGCACGGCGAGATGGTGACACTGGGCGCGGTCGCGGCCTGGGTCTTCAACGTCAGCTTCGGTATCCAGCTGATACCCGCCACGATCCTCGCGATCATCGTCGGCGTCATCATCGGCTGGCTCAACAACTCTCTGGTCTGGGCGCCGCTACGGCGGCGGCGCACCGGCCTGATCGCACAGCTCGTGGTGTCGATCGGTCTCGCCATCGCGTTGCGATACCTGATCCTCATCTTCTTCTCCGACCGCGCCCAGCCCTACAACGACTACCAAGCACAGCGTCAGCTCCAGTGGGGTCCGCTCGCGATCACCCCGGTCAATCTCGCGTGCATCGTGATCAGCCTGGTGGTGCTGGTCGGGGTGGCCTTGCTGCTCCAGCGCACCCGGATCGGCAAAGCGATGCGTGCGGTCGCCGACAATCGCGATCTCGCCGCGTCGTCGGGCATCGACGTCGAGAAGGTGATCCGCTTCGTGTGGGGCCTCGGCGGCGGACTCGCCGCGCTCGGCGGTGTGTTGTTCGGTCTCTCCGAGCTCGGAGGACGCGTCCAGTGGGAGATGGGCTTCAAGCTGCTCCTCCTGATGTTCGCCGGGATCATCCTCGGCGGACTCGGAACGGCCTACGGCGCGCTGCTCGGCTGTGTCGTCGTCGGGTTGCTCGTGCAGTTGTCCACACTGGTGATCAATCCCGACCTGAAGTACATCGGCGGCCTGCTGGTACTCATCGTGATTCTGGTCATCCGCCCTCAGGGCATCCTCGGCAGCAGAACAAGGATCGGGTGACACATGGACCTCCTCGCTGTTCTCCAAGTGTCCTTCGCGCAGATGATCGGCCCGTCGGCCATCTTCTATGCGCTTCTCGCAATCGGCCTCAACCTCCACTTCGGTTACGCGGGCCTGCTCAACTTCGGCCAGATCGGCTTCGCGCTGCTCGGCGGGTACGGAGTGGGCATCATGACCGTCACCTACGGCCAGCCGCTGTGGGTGGGTGTACTCGTCGGACTCGCGCTCCCTGCGCTGCTCGCCCTCCTACTCGGTATCCCGACGCTCCGGCTCCGAGCCGACTATCTGGCGATCGCAACAATTGCCGCAGCCGAGATCCTGCGGTTGGTGTTCCGGTCCACCGCCTCCGACTCCGTCACCGGATCGACCCGCGGCCTGTGGGGATTCGCAGGTCCGTTCACGGCGTGGAGCCCCTTCGATTCCGGTAAGCAGTACAACCTGCTCGGGATGCGCTTCTACGGCGACGACCTGTGGGCGATGGTGGTCGGCTGGACGCTCGTGCTCGTCCTGTGCGGCGTCGTTTACCTGCTGTCCCACAGCCCGTGGGGACGCGTCCTCAAGGCGGTCCGAGAGGACGAGGACGCCGCCCGCGCCCTCGGCAAGAACGTGTTCGTCTACAAGATGCAGGCTCTCGTATTGGGCGGCATGATCGGCGGCCTCGGCGGCATCTTCAACGCGCTGCAGACCAAGTCGATCAACCCGGACTTCTATTCCACCGCGCAGACGTTCTTCGCGTTCGGCGCGTTGATCCTCGGCGGCGCGGCCACCGTGTTCGGCCCGGTCCTCGGGGCGATGCTGTTCTGGTTCATCCTCACGCTCCCGGACGCATTCCTGCGCCAGGCGATCTCCGGACCCGATCCGCTGATCTCCCTCACCGAACAGCAGGTCGGGGCGATGCGATTCGTCCTCCTGGGCATCCTCATCGCGGTGATGATGGTGTTCCGTCCACAAGGAATCCTGGGCAGCAAGCGGGAGGTACAACTCGATGCCTGACACCACCATCCGCACGCCTCTGTCGCGCGAACAACGAGTCGCCGTGTTCGCGGATGTCCCCCACGATCCGGGAAGCCCGAAGGTTGATCCGATCCTCGTCGTGGACGACGTTTCCCGGACCTTCGGTGGGCTCAAAGCCGTGGACGTCGCTCATCTCGAGATCCAGCGCGGCTGCATCACCGGCCTGATCGGGCCGAACGGAGCGGGCAAGACGACCCTGTTCAATCTCCTCACCGGGTTCGACCACGCGGATACCGGAACGTGGAGCATGGACGGCCACTCACTCGGCCGCATGGCTCCGCACCGTGTCGCGCGGCACGGCATCGTGCGCACGTTCCAGCTCACCAAGGCGCTGTCGAAGATGACGGTGCTCGACAACGTCCGTCTGGGGGCACGTCACCAGACGGGTGAGCGGATGGCCGGTGCGCTGCTCCCCTGGACGTGGCACGCGCAGGAACGCGCCATCACCGAACGCGCCCACGTGCTGCTCGCCCGGTTCAACCTCGAGCAGAGGGCCGACGATCTCGCCGGGTCACTGTCCGGCGGACAGCGCAAACTGCTCGAGATGGCACGCGCACTGATGACCGACCCCACGATCGTGATGCTCGACGAGCCGATGGCCGGCGTGAATCCTGCACTGACGCAAAGCCTTCTCGGGCACATCAAATCGCTGTGCGACGACGGCATGACAGTGGTGTTCGTCGAGCACGACATGGATGTCATCCGCGATATCTCCGATTGGGTGGTGGTGATGGCCCAGGGATCGGTGATCGCCGAAGCACCACCGGACGAACTCGCGAACAACAATGCGGTCGTCGACGCCTATCTCGGCAGCCACCACGACCAGGCACTCGAATTCGACGACGAGGGCAATCCCGTCGGCGCGACCGCGGAGTTGGCGGAGGTGCTTGCCGAGGCCGAGGCGCAGGTTCTCGAGTCCGGAGCCGACCTGTCCGACCCCGACGCGGTACGCCCCACCGATCTACCAGGATCCCAGGAGAAGTCATGAGCGATACCCCACCCACCGGGTCCATGACCCCGGCCGAATCGGCCGCGACCCCCGGCGAACACGCGCGGTTGGCCGAGGGTGCGCTCGTGCGCGCGGACGACGTCGTCGCCGGCTACTTCCCCGGCGTCGACATCCTGCGTGGCTGCAACTTCTTTCTCCGCGAGGGTGAGATCGTCGGGATCATCGGCCCGAACGGTGCCGGTAAATCCACCCTGCTCAAGGCGCTGTTCGGCCTGATCCCGGTGCGGCGGGGCGAAGTCACGCTCCGGGGCGAATCGATCACCTCGGCGCCCGCGCACGTCCTCGTGCGTAAGGGCGTGGGGTACGTCCCGCAGACGCAGAACGTCTTTCCGTCGCTGACCATCGAGGAAAATCTCGAGATGGGAATCTATCTGCGGCCCAAGCAGTTCGCCGAGCAGTTCGACCGGGTCTCGAGCCTGTTTCCCCTGCTCGGGGAACGCCGCAAGGTCAAGGCGGGGGCCCTGTCCGGCGGCGAGCGGCAGATGGTGGCGATGGGCCGGGCCCTGATGATGGATCCGTCGGTCCTGCTTCTCGACGAACCGTCGGCGGGCTTGTCGCCGATGTTCCAGGACGAGGTGTTCATTCGCTGCAAGAAGATCAATGCTGCGGGCGTGTCGATCATCATGGTCGAGCAGAACGCGCGGCGCTGTCTGCAGATCTGCGACCGCGGGTACGTGCTCGATCAGGGCCGTAACGCCTACACCGACACCGGGTCCAACCTCATGCACGACCCCAAGGTCATCGAGTTGTACCTAGGGACTCTCGCGGGCAGCAAGGAGAAGAAGACTCCCTGACGCGCTCGCCCGAACATACGACGGGGCCGGTCATCCACCGGATGACCGGCCCCGTCGTATGTTTCCTGCGTCTGTCAGCCACCCACGACGATGTAATCCTCGGTCGTCAAGGTGTTGTCGGGTCCGAAGACGAGACGGCCGTACGAGCCGACTCCGGGCTCACCGGCATCCACGAACGACAGCTCGCCGGTCGCGCCGTCGTAGTCGATGTCCTGTCCCGATGCGAGGAGGTCCTTGCACTGCTGGAAGGTCGTGCACTTCTCGCCGTCCTTGGTGACCGCGTTGATGTTCGCCGCGATGTCGACGCCGGCGGTGGAGCCGGCCACCTCGGCGGCGAGCGCCGACACGATAGCTGCGTCGTAAGACTCTCCGGCGTAGTTGAAGTCGATGAGCGCGGGGTCGACCTCGAGCAGACGCTGCTGGAAGGCCTCACCGGTGTCGGTGAGAGGGGTCGTGCCGGCCATACCCGCGAGCAGGCCGTCGGCGACACTGTCGCCGAGCGCGTTGCCCATGTTCCCGTCGACACCGAAGACCGCCATGCCGTCGGACGGGCCGATGCCGACCTCGGCCATACGCGTGATGATCTTGGCCGATTCCTCGAACCCGATGATCGCCACGGCGTCGGGACCGAAGTTGGCAACCTGGTCGACCTCAGCGTTGAAGGACTGCGCGTTGGGGTCGTAGATGATCTTCTGGATCTGGTCTTCCGAAATACCGGCGTCGACGAGGTTCGTCACGGTGTTCTCGGCCAGGCCCGTGCCGTACGGGTCGTTCAGCGCGAGGATCGAGACGCGCTGAGCGCCGTCCTCGGCGATGAGCTGAGCGAGTGCCTGCGCCTGCAGGGAGTCCGTGGGCGCGGTACGGAAGTACATGCCGCCGTCGGCGTAACACACGAACTGATCGGACGTGTTGGCAGGCGAGAACATGACCACGCCCGCGCTGGCGATCTTGTCGATCACCTTGAGCGAGACCGACGACGACGCCGCACCGATGATCACCTGGGTACCAGCGGCGAGTTCCCGGTCGACGGTGGCGTTCGCTGTATCGGTGGTGGTGTCGCCCGAGTCGCCCGGGATCAGCTCCACAGGCTGGTCCAGGACGCCACCGGCAGCATTGATCTCGTCCACTGCCAGGCGCACCGCCGCGACCTCCGGCGGACCGAGGAACGCGAGGCTGCCCGTCTCGGGGAGCAGGGTGCCGATCTTCAGCGGGCCGGTCGCCGGGGTCGCCCCGGGCGTGGCCTGTTCGGGTTCGCAGTCGGTGTCGACAGTCGTGGCAGTCGCGGAACCACCGCCCTCGGCAGAACCACTCGTGGAATCGTCGCTGTCCGAGCTACAACCCGCGAGTACGAGTGTCACAGCACCGAGAACCGCAGCGGCGCGGACATAGGTCCGTTTTGCCATCCAACTCTCCTTCAATCGCCTGTCCCCCCCGGCTGATGCGCCGGATGTCGTCGAAACATAGCCGGAGAAGTGACGATTCGAACACAGCCGAAATCGTTGTGACCCGACCGTTATATTTCGGGCGAAAGAATTGATCCGGACGTAACGTGCCGAGGCTCAGCCGGCCGCTTCGGAACCGAGCGTGTCGACGATGACCTCGGCGACCTGCTTCATGGTGGTGCGGCGGTCCATCGCGGCCCGCTGGATCCACCGGAAGGCCTCCGGTTCGGTCATCGCATGCTTCGTCATGAGCAGGCCTTTGGCCCGATCGATGAGTTTGCGGGCCTCGAACCGCTCCGACAGGCCGGCGACTTCGCGTTCGAGTTCGCGCAGTTCCGCGAACCGGCTGACCGCCACCTCGATCGCGGGCACGAGGTCGCTCTTGGAGAAGGGTTTGACCAGATACGCCATCGCTCCGGCGTCACGGGCACGTTCGACGAGGTCGCGCTGGCTGAACGCTGTGAGAATAACCACAGGTGCGATGCGGCGCTGCGCGATCTCCGACGCCGCGTCGATCCCGTCCCGCCGCGGCATCTTCACGTCCATGATCACCAGGTCGGGCGAGAGTTCCTCGGCCAGCTCCACCGCGCGCTGACCGTCGCCCGCTTCACCGACGACGTCGTAACCCTCTTCGCGGAGCATTTCCACCAGATCGAGCCTGATCAGCGTCTCGTCTTCCGCAACGACGACCCTCCGGGGAGTTGCGGTGCTGTCGTGCGGCGCGGTAGTCATGATCGGCCCTTCCCATCGTGCTCTGGCGGCCCCCGCGAAGGGGTGGAACGATTGAAGGGTACCGGTGTTTGATCGACGCGCCGGATCCCTTACAGTGGTCTCCGCAAGCACGCCCTCGTATCCCAATTGGCAGAGGAAACGGATTCAAAACCCGTGCAGTGTGAGTTCGAGTCTCACCGAGGGCACCACCACACCGGTCGACGAATGATGGTGCGGCACCACCTGCGTGGTCCCGCACCATCGCCCGTTTCAGGAGTCCGGCCACTCCCCTAGGATCGCCGGGTGACCGGTTACGACGATCTCGATATGTTCGGCGGCCTCGACGCCTCCGCCCTTCCGCTTCGCCAGCAACGGATTCTGGCGACCATCCGGGATTGGGTGGCCTCCCACGGTTCCGCCCCGAGCACGCGGCAGATCGCTGACGCGGTCGGCCTGAAGTCGACGTCGACGGTGTCGAAGCATCTCCGGCTCCTCGAGGATGCGGGTTTCCTGCGCCGTGGCTCCGCGATGGCACGCCAACTCGATGTGCGGCCCTTCCTGGCCGGATCGCCGGCGGGCCGCTCGACCGACAACAGGGTGTCGGTGCCCGTCGTCGGCGACATCGCGGCCGGCACACCGATCCTCGCCGAGGAGCATCCCGACGAAGTGCTCGATCTCCCCCGTGAACTCGTCGGCACCGGCACCGTATTCGGCTTGCGCGTACGCGGGGAATCGATGATCGACGCCGCGATCTGCGACGGCGATGTCGTCGTCGTCCGCCGCCAGGACGAGGCTCACTCCGGCGAGATCGTCGCGGCGATGATAGACGGTGAGGCCACCGTGAAGGTCTTCCGGCGACGCAACGGCCATGTGTATCTCGAACCCCGCAACGCCGCATACTCGGTGATCGACGGCGACAACGCGGTCGTGCTGGGCAAGGTGGTGTCGGTGATGCGGCGGCTCTGAGCGCCGGGCCGCCCCGCTGCACAGTGAGGTGTCGCGCGGCGGTCGGACTCACTTCGAACGTGCGCCCATTCGGAACCTAATGATCCGGTCCGATTCGACCGGGCCTCGTCGACGGCGCGCTCCCGCGGGTGGATAAGAAAATCCTGGCACGATACGCCCGGTTATTGCGGCACCGAGCAGCACGATCACCAACGCGGGCACGAGGGTCTGCCACAAATATGCGAAACCGGGATCGGCGAGTCCTATTCCGCCTGCGCACAGCGCCGCCGGTACGTGAGGAGCGCGGAGAAACACCATGACGGCGACGGCGGTCACGGCCGACAGCGCCGCAGCGGTCTGCGAGGGGGCGAGCAGTTCGGTGATGGCGAGCGCACCGATCGTTGCGGCGGGATACGCGCGGAGGATGACACCCGGACGCGCCGGCGGTGCGCTCGGCATGAGGGCGATCAGTGCTGCGGATGCCACATACGGCAGGCCGAAGACGCGCAGCCCGATCGCATGTTCCGCCGCGAGCAGCAAGCCGATGACGATCGTCGAGGTCGTGGCCGCGCTGAGGACGGCCGCGGCCGTGTGCCGGGAGACGGATGATTTCCACAGGGCCGGTAGGACTGTCGACACGTTGGCTCTTTCGGTGGCTCAGAGGTTCCGGAGCAGAAAATCGCGGACGAGAGCGGCGATCTCCTCCCCGTGGGTCTCGAGGGCGAAATGTCCGGCGTCGAGGAGATGGATCTCGGCGTCGGGCAGGTCGGTGGCGAACATCGTCGCCCCGGCCGGCCCGAAGATCTCGTCGCCGCGGCCCCATGCGACGAGGGTGGGAGGCCGGTGGCGGCGGAAGTACTCCTGGAAGTCGGAATATGCGTCGAGGTTGAACTGGTAGTCCCAGAACAGCTGCAACTGGATCTCCTTGTTGCCGGGGCGATCGAGCCCTGCCTGATCGGAGATCCAGGTGTCGGGTGCGACGCGGTCGAGCCGGTCCGCCGGCACGCCGTGGGTGTATTGCCACCGGGTGGCCTCGAGGTCGAGCAGCCGGCGGACTGCCGACTCGTGTGCGGAACGGTCGCGCGCGTGGGCGAACAGCACGTCCCAGAAGGGTGTGAATCCTTCTCGATAAGCGTTGCCGCTCTGGGTGATCAGGGCGGTGACCCGTTCCGGGTGCTCGGCGGCGATTCGGAGTCCGATCGGGGCTCCGTAGTCCTGGATGTAGAGAGCGAACCGATCGATCCCGAGATGTTCCAGTAGAGCGTCCGTGACGTCAGCCAGGTGGTCGAAGCTGTAGTCGAACTCGTCGACTGCGGGCATGGACGAGTGCCCGAATCCGATGTGGTCCGGGGCGATGAGGTGGAATCGGTCGGCGAGCTCGGCGATCAGGTTACGGAACATGTGAGAGCTGCTCGGAAAGCCGTGCAACAGAACCAGGGTGGGGTGGGCAGGATCTCCGGCTTCTCGATAGAAGATCTCCTGACCGGCGATGCTCGCGGTGCGGAATCGAGTGGTGAAGCTGGGCATGACTCCTCCTCGTCTTCAGTCGGAGAACGATCGTTCTCCCGATAGGAGGTACAGTAGAGAACGATGGTTCTCCACGCAAGAGGGGCGGACATGGACCTAGTCGAGGAACGGTTGCTGGACGCAGCCGAGGCGCTGTTCAACGAGCACGGCGTGCAAGCGGTCGGGATGGACGCGATCCGTACGCATTCCGGAATCTCGCTCAAACGCCTCTACCGGCTGTTCCCCTCCAAGGATCGGTTGGTCGAGGCGGTGCTGCGGCGACGCGACCTCACCGTGCGCAATGAAATCGCTGCCTTCGTCGAGCCCTTTGACGACCCGTGCGAGCGCATTCTCGGGGTGTTCGACTACCTCGACGACTGGTTTCGGCGCGACGACTTCCGCGGGTGCACCTTCATCAATACCTTCGGTGAACTCGGCGGAATCAACGAAGACGTCGCCGCCATCGCACGCACGCACAAAGCGGCCTTTCTCGACTACCTGCGCGATCTCGTCGCCGCTGCCGGGAAATCGCCCGCCACGGCAGAACAGTTGGCGCTGCTGGCCAACGGTGCGATGGCGACCGCAGCCATCTCGCGGTCACCCGAGCCTGCCCGACAAGCGAAGGAAGCGGCGCGGGTCCTGCTCGGGGAGTCCGTTCCGTGACGGCTCCGGGATGGAAGATGTTCTCGGACCGCACGCTTCGGAGCGCTCCCCGGTGCACGATGCCGAGCCCCAAATGCGCTCCATGAGGAGAATCGCCGGGGACATCGCACAGTCCGTGAGTCCGTCAGCTCCGACCCGCGCCTTCACGGAATGCACGGGCCCGGCGGTCGCCGGAACGCTGATCTGGGATGGGCGCATGCTGCCGATCCGCTTCAGTCGCCCGAATCCCACCCGGCCGACGGACCCTCGCTTCTACAAGTCGAAGAACTACTACGCAGTCGGCTCCTCCGCCCGAGGAAGATAGCGGAGGAGAACGACGCCGGACCGCGCGAACGTCGTCGACTCCCCCAATCGCAGTTTTCGGCGCCCCAGGGGCGGAAGCGATATTCCCTTGTCGAGCAGCACCGGGAAGACCATCAGCCGGTATTCGTCGATCAGATTGTGGGAAGCGAAGGCAGAGATCGCGGTCGCCCCGGCGAAAAGGGCCAAGTCCTTACCGGGTTTTTCCTTCATCTGCGCGACCTCCCGTGGGAGGTCGTCGCCGACCCGCTGGGCCGGGCCCCAGTCGGTGGCGAGTGACGAACGCGAGAGCACGTACTTCGGCAGCGAGTTCATCAGACGCGCCTGCCGCGCTTCGATTTCCCTGTTCGAGTTTTCGGCGGCGGGCCAATGCTGCGCCAGAAGTTCATAGGCCACGCGCCCGAAGAACATGCCGTCGATCCCGGCAAGCAAGTCGGCGATGCGAGAGTCCAGTTCGTCGTCCGCGACGTCGATCCACTCGAGTTCCCCGTTCGGTCCCGCCGTGAAGCCGTCGAGCGTCGTCATGACAGACAGAATTACTTTGCGCATCGTCGTCGCCTTTCGTCCGGGTCTCGACAACACGGACTTGCAACCCGCGGCGAACTCATCGGCCACCGCCGTAGGGGCTGGATCATTCGCGTAATTTCCTCGTCACACATGTGCGTAGGTGCGCACCTATTGGCGTATCGTGGGTGATAGCAGAATGGTTCAGGAGGTAGTCGGGTGCTCGCGACCCTGCGGAATCGCACGTTCCGCCGATTGTTCGCCGCGCAGGTGGTCGCGCTCATCGGCACCGGCCTTCTGACGGTCGCGCTCGGCCTGCTCGCATACGATCTGGCCGGCGCCCAGGCCGGCGCGGTGTTGGGCACGGCACTGGCGATCAAGATGGTCGCCTATGTAGCGGTCGCACCGGTGGTCTCGGCGGCGACCGATCATGTGCCTCGGCGGGCACTGTTGGTGGGTGCGGACGTGGTGCGCGCGGTGATCGCACTGGCGTTGCCGTTCGTCGATCAGCCGTGGCAGATCTACGTGCTGATCTTCGTGTTGCAGTCCGCGTCGGCGACATTCACGCCCGCATTCCAGTCGGTGATCCCCTCGGTGCTCGTCGACGAGGACGACTACACCCGGGGGCTGTCCCTCTCGCGACTGGCGTACGACCTCGAGTCGCTACTGAGCCCGATTCTCGCTGCGGCGCTGCTGTCGGTGATGACCTACAACTACCTGTTCCTCGGTACCGTCGCCGGGTTCGTCGCGTCCGCACTGCTGGTCGTCTCCACAACTCTTCCGGTGATCGCTCCCGCCGATCGTTCGGTCCCGCTGGTGGATCGGATCACTCTCGGGGCGCGGGTGATGTTTTCCCGACCGCGGCTGAGGGGCCTTCTCGCACTGAACCTGTCGGTCGCGGCAGCAACTGGGCTGGTGCTGGTCAACACCGTCGTCTACGTCCGCGAACTCCTCGACGGCTCGAACACGGGGGTCGCAATTGCGCTCGGCATTTACGGGGGCGGATCGATGCTCGTGGCATTGACGCTGCCACGACTGCTCGCCCGGATCCCGGACCGCCAGGTGATGCTCACCGGCGCAGCCGTTCTGCCGATCGGACTGGCGGCGACGGTGGCGCTGCTGGTCGCCGACCCCGGCCCCGGCGCCGGATGGCTGTTGCTCGCGGGGATCTGGCTGGTCATGGGCATGGGTACGTCGTTGATCAGCACACCGTCGGCGCGGCTGCTGCGTTTCGAATCCGACCCGGGGAACCGGGGTGCGGTGTTCACCGCACAGTTCTCGCTTTCACACGCGTGCTTCTTCTTCACCTACGCGATCGCGGGCTGGGTCGGGGCCACCGCAGGCCAGCCGATCGCGGCTGTCACGCTCGCTGTCCTCGCTACACTCGCAGGACTGGTTGCTGCCCGGGCATGGCCCGCGTGGACCGAGCCGATCACCGAGTCGGTACCGGCAGGAAGGGCGTGAACGATGAACCCGGGAGTCGAAGCGGCACAACGATCCGCGAGCTTGACCCACCCGGTCGCGCCGGACCAGGAGCGGCTCGACGCAGCAACATCCACCTTCCGGATGCTCGCCGACCCGACCCGCTTCCATATTCTCTGGCTGCTCACGCAGGGCGAAGCCGATGTCACCGCCCTGACCGATGCGTGCAGGGCATCCCGCACCGCCGTCAGTCAGCACCTGGCCAAACTGCGCTTCACCGGCCTCGTCGACACCCGCAAGGAAGGGCGGCGCGTGATCTACCGCATCCGTGACGGGCACCTTGCCCGCCTGGTCCGCGAGGGCATGAACCACGCCGACCATGTCGTCACGGGCGAGCCCCCACACCCGTAGCCCGTGGCGCAGGCGGTCCCGTTCCCAGTGGCCGGGCATCGCATGTACCGACCGCAGTCCCGCTCACGACAGCGGGCACGGATTCTGTCGGGGGTCGCGTCTATGGTTGCGCCGTTCGGAGATTGCCTCGCACCTCACCGACACGGAACGGACTTCTGCCATGACGCCCCCGGTCATTCCCTCCGCACCCCGAGCTTGTTCCGGCGCTGTCTCCGCACGCCCGACGCGGGTGCCGGGTGAAGGCCTGCCCCGTGGCGCATCCAAATGCACTGCGGCCGCTCCCACCCGCCGCACCCTCATTCCCTTCGGCCGCGACAGTGCAGGCATGCCGGTCTCCTGGGATCTGTCGGCCGGACGCAATCTCCTCATAGCGCGCGACGAGCGACTCGCCCCACCCAGCGTCTCCCTCGACCTGGCGGCCATGAACGCGTTATCGGGCGGCACTCATGACGTGGCCGTGCTCGATCCGAACCGTCGGCACGGCTGGCTGACGGGGCTCAATGCCCGGCAGTCCCCCGCGTGTCTCTCCGCCGTGACATCCGAGCAGATGTCCCGCGTCGTCGCCGACCTCGCGGTCACCGCAGCGGTGCGGCCTCGCCTGTTGCTCGTGGCCGACCTGGCAGCAACCGTGGCGGCCCTGGACGACGAATCACAAGCCGCACTCACCGACCTGGCGGTCACGGCACGGGAGCGTCAGGTGACGGTTGTGGCGACCACCGCGGACACCAACCCCCGGTGGTTTCCCGAGCACCTGATCGAGGCGTTCGACGACACCGTCGAGCCTCAGGTGGTCGCGGGGCGGTACCGCGAGCCGCGGCTGTGGACGCGCTGACCGCACCACGCCGCTGACTTCACCACGCCGCTGACTGCAGCACGCGCAGCCCGCTCGTCACTGCTCTGTGGCGGCGGGAGCAGGGCCACCGGTCCGCGTTGCGGTATCCGACAGATGCCTGCCGCCTTTGAACGAGGAGACGGTGCCCGGTCGTAGTGCTTCGACGCGAAGACCCGCCATGGCGGCTTTCAGCCCGAGATCCTTGACCGACACTGCAATCCGGCCTGCAAATGCCCGATCTTTCGGCGTGTCGTCCCGTTCGTGGAACTGGACGACGCCGGACCGCCGTCCCAGGCTGATACCGATGCCGTTGAATCCCAAGTCGAGAGTCGCGGGTTCCTTGCCGGCGATGCGGCTGAGAACCGTGTCGGCCGCGGTGAGCCCCATCGGAAGTGCAGACTGGCATGCCATCCGAACCGGATCTCCCGAAGGTGCTGCACAATCTCCCGCGGCAATCACACGATCGTCGTCGATGCTCGTCAGCGTCTCGTCGGTGAGGATCCGACCGAGCGTGTCCGTGCTGAAACCGCTCGCACGGGCGAGTTCGGGGACTCCGAATCCGGCGGTCCAGACGGTGACCGTGCTCGGCAGAACGGTGCCGTCGTCGAGCATTAGCTCCTCCGGTCCGACCCGGTCCACACGCACATTCTCGCGAACCTCGACGCGCAGGTTCGACAGACGCCCGTACGTTGCCCGGCGGGCTTTCTCGGTCAGCGCCGGGCCGATCACCCCGCTGCACACGAGACGGACCCGACGGCCTTGTTCGGCGAGTTCCGCGGCTGTTTCGAGACCGGTGAGCCCTGCGCCGACCACCGTGATCACCGCGTCGGCGTCGAGCGTTTCCAGTGCGGATCGAAGGCGCTCGGCGTGCTCGAATTGCGCTACCGGGAAGGCGAATTCGTCGACTCCCGGGAGCGTGGCCCGACGGGTCGCGGTGCTCCCGACCGCGTAGATCAGGTAGTCGTATTCGACGGAACCGCCGGTGGCGAGATGAACGGTCCGCGCGGGCGATTCGATGCAGGTGACGGTGTCGACCAGCAGTGCGATTCCTTTCCGCAGGAGTTTGCGGTAGTCGCCGGACGCAGGATGGTTTCCGACGGCGAACTGGTGGAGCCGGGTCCGTTCGACGAAGTGCGACCGAGGATTGATCACGGTGACTGCTGCCTTCCGGCTCACGCGACTGGCTGCAACAGTTCCGGCGTATCCGCCGCCGATCACGACGACGTGGGGGCGTGACTGAGACATGATTTCTCCGATCCGTCCGTGGCCCTGTGTCGAGCCCTCGTCATCGAAGACAAGGCAGGATCGGTGTTTGTGACACTGCTGCGGAAAACAAAACCGTGAATCACGGTCGTTGCAGGTCGCGCAACTGCTGCGCGAGTGCGCGTACGTCGGCGACCCGCCCCAGGTGAGCGAGTTTGTCGGGATTGATCACGACCCGGACCGCGCCGATCTTTCCGTCGGCGATGTCGAAGGTCATCACCTGCACGATGGCACCGCTGTTGTCCCGCACGATCACACCGGGATGCCGGTTGATGTCCCGGTGTTCGAACACCACGCCGATCTGCGTCATGGGGGCGGCATACGAGGCGAGCAACCGCATGACCTTCTCGTCGCCGACTACCACCTTCCGCACCGCCGGCGCCTTGCCGCCGCTGTCGGCGACAAGTTGTACGTCAGCGGCGAGCAGTTCACGCATGCTCTCGACGTCGCCGTCCTGAAACGCCGTCAGGAACCTCGCGGTGAGCCGTTCGTGGGCGTGCGGATCGGCATCGAATCGTGCCGCGCCGTGCTCGACGTGCCGACGTGCTCGCACCGCAAGTTGCCTGCACGCCGCCTCGGACCGGTCGACGATGTCGGCGATCTCGGCAAAACCGAAGCCGAATGCTTCGCGTAGTACGAAGACGGCACGCTCGAGCGGGGTCAGTCGCTCGAGCAGGACCAGGGCCGCCATCGAAATAGATTCCCTCAACTCTGCCGAGCGCTGCGGGTCGTCGTAGGGCTCATCGAGAATCGGCTCCGGGAGCCACTCGCCCACATATTGTTCGCGCCTCGCGCGGGCCGATTCGAGCACATTGATCGACACCCTCGTGACGACAGTGGACAGGAAAGCTCGAGGCGAGTCCGGCCGGGTTCCGGATGCGTCGTATCGCACCCAGGTTTCCTGGACCGCGTCCTCTGCTTCGGCGACGCTCCCGAGAATGCGGTAAGCGATGGCGAAGAGCAGCGGACGCAGGTCTTCGAACTCGTCGACGGCAGTCACCTCTGCCCCTCCCGTGGATCCGTGTGTTCGATGACAGCACTCGACCCGGGGTTCGTGCAACGACGACGGAGTCGCCCAACCTGCCCCTGGGTCGGCGCTGCGGGCGCACAATCGATCGAAACACCGTGCACGTGCGCCGAGACTGCCGGTTGCCGGTCCACTCGGTGGCAGACCGATCGGCCGGTCGAGAGGAGACTCATGTCGCATCCGGAACCCGTTCACTCCCATCCGGACTCGGCCACGGCCACCGACCCCGAGCACGCCACCCACGCCGAGCATGTGGCCGATACAGGGCACACCGGCCATGCAGGACATGGCGGCCACGCCGGGCATATGGGACACGGAGACCACGCGGCGATGTTCCGTCGCCGGTTCTGGGTCAGCCTCGTCCTGTCGGTGCCCGTCGTCGCATTCAGCCACATGTTCGCCGATCTGCTCGGCTATCACCTGCCCGACTTCCCCGGAGCCTCCTGGATTGCCCCCGTTCTCGGCACGGTGATCTTCTTCTACGGCGGCATGCCGTTCCTGACCGGCGGCTGGGCCGAACTACGCGCTCGCCGGCCCGCGATGATGCTGTTGATCGCCATGGCGATCACCGTCGCACTCGTCGCGTCGTGGATCACGACGCTCGGAATCGGCGGGTTCGAACTCGACTTCTGGTGGGAACTGGCGCTGCTGATCGTGATCATGCTGCTGGGGCATTGGCTGGAGATGCGCGCCCTGGGTTCGGCGTCCGGTGCCCTCGAGGCCCTGGCGGCGATGCTTCCCGACACGGCAGAGTTGATCACCGATGACGGCACCCGCGAAGTCCCCCTCGCCGAACTGTCGACGGGAGATCTGGTGCTGGTGCGTGCGGGAGCGCGAGTGCCCGCCGACGGCACCGTCGTCGAGGGCCGCGCCGAGGTCGACGAATCGATGATCACCGGCGAATCCAAAACCGTCACCCGAGGCGAAGGCGACACGGTGGTCGCGGGCACGGTGTCCACCGACAGCGCCCTGCGAGTGCGGGTCACCGCGGTCGGTGACGACACCGCGCTGGCCGGCATCCAGCGTTTGGTCGCCGACGCGCAAGCGTCGTCCTCCCGCGCCCAGGCACTCGCGGACAAGGCCGCGGCGTTCCTGTTCTACTTCGCCGCGGGCGCCGGCCTGCTGACCTTCGTGATCTGGTCGCTGCTGGGCAACTTCGACGAGGCCGTCGTGCGTACCGTCACCGTGCTGGTCATCGCGTGTCCGCACGCCCTGGGGCTGGCGATCCCGCTGGTGATCGCCATTTCCACCGCGCGCGCCGCGCAAGCGGGGGTGCTGGTCAAGGACCGGCTTGCGCTCGAACGCATGCGCACCGTCGACATGGTGCTCTTCGATAAGACCGGCACATTGACCGAGGGCCGCCCGCGCGTCACCGGGGTAGTGGCCACCTCGGGCACCGGCGACGACTACCTCCTCGCGCTGGCCGCAGCGGTCGAAGCGGACAGCGAGCATCCCGTCGCCCGCGCCATCGTGGCTGCGGCCGAGGACCGGGTCTCCGCGTCCGCACACCTCACCGCCACCGAGTTCCGGTCGTTGCCCGGCCGGGGCGTGCGGGCGCTCGTCGACGGAACGGAAGTGTCCGTCGGTGGCCCGGCGATGCTCAGCGACCTGCAGTTGTCCGTGCCCGAGGACGTCACTGCAGTCACCCGAGGATGGGTGCAGCGCGGCGCGGCGGTCCTCCATGTGGTGATGGCAGACCGGGTCCTCGGTGCGCTGGCTCTCGAAGATACTGTTCGCGAGGAATCCCGCAGGGCTATCGATGCGCTGCACGCGCGCGGGATCGAGGTCGCGATGATCACGGGCGACGCCCGGCAGGTCGCGGAGGCGGTGGCCGCGGACCTCGGGATCGACGAAGTCTTCGCCGAAGTGCTGCCCGAGAACAAGGACGCCGAGGTCGCCGCATTACAGCAGCGTGGCCGCACGGTCGCGATGGTCGGCGACGGCGTCAACGACGCGCCTGCTCTGGCCCGAGCCGACGTCGGTGTCGCCATCGGCGCCGGCACCGATGTTGCCATCGAGTCCGCTGGTGTGGTGCTCGCGGCGAACGATCCGCGCGCAGTGTTGTCGATCATCGAACTCTCCCACGCCAGCTATCGGAAGATGTGGCAGAACCTGGTGTGGGCGGCCGGTTACAACGTGGTCGCCGTCCCCTTGGCTGCAGGGGTGCTGGCCTTCGCCGGTATCGCGATCTCACCCGCGGTCGCGGCGATCCTGATGTCGATCTCCACGATCGTCGTCGCACTCAACGCTCAGCTGCTGCGCCGCCTCGATCTGGATCCCGACCACCTGACCCGAACCGGCACAACGGTTCCCCATCACCTGGCATCGGACAGCGTGCATCGCGTCTGAGCAGAGGTGCGCTACCGCAGGAACCCGACCGCCTGTGCGGTGAGGTTCAGCATCGGCGACGGCATGATGCCGAGCAGCACGGTCGTCACTGCGGAGAACGCAACCACCGCGCCCGTGTAAGCGCTGGCCGTCGCGAGTTGCGGCGGGTCGTCGGGTGGATCGCGGAAGAACATCAGCACGATCACCCGGATGTAGAAGTACGCGGCGATGGCACTGGCCAGCACACCGACGATCACCAACGGCACCGCATCACCCGCGACCGCAGCGCCGAACACCGCGAACTTGGCGATGAAACCACTGGTGAGCGGGATCCCGGCGAGCGAGAGCAGGAACAGCGCGAAGACGGCCCCCAGTGCGGGGTACCGCCTGCCCAGCCCGGCCCAGCGCGACAACTCCCAGGCCTCGCCGTCCGGATCGCGGACCAGCATGACGACCCCGAACACGCCAACCGCGCCCACCGCGTACGCGAAGAGATAGAACAGGGTGGACGCCACCCCCACCGCGTTCGCGGCAGTGACACCGGTGAGGACGAATCCCGTGTGGCTGACAGCGGAGTACGCGAGCATGCGCTTGACGTCGGTCTGGGTCACCGCCAGCACCGCGCCGAGAAGCATCGTCGCGATCGCGACGGCCCACAGGATGGGGCGCCAGTCGTCGCGCAGACCGGGCAGCGCGACGTAGAGCACGCGCATCAGTGCACCGAATGCCGCGATCTTCGTCGCTGCCGCCATGAAGGCGGTGATCGGCGTGGGCGCGCCCTGGTAGACGTCCGGCGTCCACGAATGGAACGGCACCGCACCGATTTTGAATAGCAGGCCTACGGAGAGCAGGCCCACGCCGATGAGGGCTATTGTCTCGTTTCCGGCTCCCGCCGCGACCGCGTCGGCGATCTCCGGCAACTGCAACGTGCCTGCGTATCCGTACAGGAGCGCGATCCCGTATACGAAGAACGCCGAGGAGAAAGCACCGAGCAGGAAGTATTTGAGTGCCGCCTCCTGGGAGAGGAGTCGACGGCGGCGGGCGAGTCCGCACAACAGGTACAGCGGCAGCGACAGGACTTCGAGCGCAACGAACATGGTGAGCAGGTCGCCGGCGGCGGGGAACAGCATCATGCCCCCGACGGCGAACAGCGCCAGGGGAAACACTTCGGTGCGGGTGACGCCCGCCGCGGTCGCCTCCCGTTCGGCGGCGCTGCCGGGCAGTGCGGCGGCCTGGGGCGCGAACGCGTCGGTGTACACGGTGGTTTGTGCCGACGCGGCTACCGGGATGGTGGTGACGCTGCGTTCGGCGATGAGCGCGATGGACAGCAGCGATACCACCAGGATGGAGGCCTGCAGGAACAGGGTTGCGCCGTCCATCACGACCGCCCCACCCGCCGTCAGCCCCCGGGTGCGTTTCACCACCACCGCAACCAACGCGAGGATCAGCCCTCCGAAGCTGAGAACCAGGTGTGCGGCGTACCGCGCGCGGGACGGAAGGAACGCCTCGACGAGCACTCCGAGGACTGCGGCCCCGAACACGACGAGCATCGGCATGAGCATGCCGTAGTCGATGTCGGGTGCCGGCAACGACTGTGCGAGTACGGCTCCGCCGTCGAGAGGTGTCACTCGTGGGCCCCTTCCTCGGTGCCGCTGTCCGAACCGGGTTCGGCCACCGGGCTTTCCGCCGGAACTGTCGGTTCGGGTTGATCCAGATCGATCGACACCAGCGTGGCGTCGACGGCCGGCGTGATCACGTCGAGCACCGGCTGTGGGTAGAGGCCCAGGAACAGGAGCAACGCGATCAGTGGTGCCACGACGACCACTTCACGGGGCAGCAGGTCGGTCACACCGGAGCCGCGCGGTTCGGCGGACGTGTCGCTGCGGACGGGACCGCCCATCATCCGCTGATAGAGCCACAGGATGTAGAGCGCCGACAGCACGAGCGCCACCGTCGCGATCACGGCGGCAGCCTGGTAACGAGGGTAGGTACCGACGAAGACCAGGAACTCGCTCACGAACGGTGCCAGGCCGGGGAGCGAGAGCGTCGCCAGGCCGGCGACGAGGAAGGTGCCGGCCAGGACCGGTGCCACCTTCTGCACCCCACCGTAAGCGGCGATCGCGCGGGAACCTCTGCGCGACACCAGGAATCCGGCGATGAGGAACAGAGCGGCGGTCGAGATGCCGTGGTTGACCATGTAGAGCGTCGAACCGGTCTGTCCCTGGGAGGTCATCGCGAAGATGCCGAGAACGATGAAACCGAAGTGCGAGATCGAGGTGTAGGCGATCAGGCGCATGAGGTCCGACTGTCCGATGGCGAGCATCGCGCCGTACACGATGCCGATGACCGCGAGTGTGACCACCAGAGGCGCGAAATACACCGAGGCTTCGGGGAACAACTGCAGGCAGTACCGCAGCATGCCGAAGGTTCCGACCTTGTCGACGACCGCCATCATGAGTACGGCGGCGACGGGCGTGGTCTGTACCGCGGCGTCGGGCAGCCAGGCGTGCAGCGGCCACAACGGTGCCTTCACGGCGAATGCGAACATGAAGCCGAGGAACAGCGCGTTGAGCACCGCGGGCGCGGCACCGAGTTCCCCTGCCGCCGCAGCGTCGGTGATCACCCGGATGTCGAAGGTGCCCAGTCCCGGTTCGATTCCCAGTTCCGCCTTGGCGGTCACCACGTAGAGACCGACCATCGCGGCGAGCATGACGAGACCGCCGAGCAGGTTGTAGAGCAGGAACTTCACGGCCGCGCGCGACCGCGCGGCGCGGTCGCTTCCCCGGCCGCCGAAACCCGCAATGAGAAAGTACATCGGGATGAGCATGGCCTCGAAGAACACGTAGAACAGCAGGACGTCGAGGGTGCTGAACGAGACGAGCACCATCGCCTCGACGAGCAGTATCAACGCGACGTAGGTGTGCGCCGAACGGGGGCGTGAGGGTTCCGCGTCGCCGTCCGCATCGCGGTCGTCGGTGGCACGGCCGTCGTGCCATCCGGCGAGCATGAGCAGCGGTACCAGGGCTGCCGTGAGCAGGATGAGCACGAGCGCGATGCCGTCGACTCCGAGCCGGTAGGCGGACCCGAACGACGGTATCCAGGGCTGGGATTCGACGAACTGATACCTGTCGCCGGACGGGTCGAACCCGACGGCCACAACGATGCCGACGAGCAGCACGGCGACAGCCGTCCCGAGTCCGAGCACTCTTGCGCCAGCCGACATCCGGGCGGGCAGAGCGAAGACGAGCACTGCGCCGATCAGCGGAAGGACCCACAGGATCGTCAGCCAGGGCACGGTGGTCACGAATGCCTCACCCCCATCACATTCTCACCAGCATCAGGGCGCCGACGATGATCGTCGCGCCGGCGAACATGTAGAGGGCGTAGGAGCGGACGAAGCCGGTCTGCAGCAGTCGCAGCCCGCGCGACAGTGCCCCGACGGCCACTGCCGTTCCGGTGACCGCGCCGTCGATCCCGCGGCTCTCGACCTGCTCGAGTCCGGCGACCGCGACCCGGCCGGGTTTCATGAAGACGTTCTCGTTCACGGTGTCGCCGTAGAGATCGCGGCGCGCAGCAGTCGTGAACGACGACACGTCGGCGGGCGCGGACTCCGCTACCGGTTGCGTCGCGTACTGCCGGTACGCCGCTGCGACAGCCAAAGCGACCACAGCGAGGGTGAGCACCGTGACGAGCCATACGGGCAGTCCGCCACCGTGGTGTGCGACCCCCACCACGGGCTCGAGCCAGTGTTCGAGGCTTCCCCCCGCCACCAGGGCGCCGCCCGCACCGACCGATCCGACGGCGAGCACGATCATCGGCCACGTCATGATCGGGGGCGCTTCGTGCGGTTCGGCGTCCGTCTCCCATCGGCGTTCCCCGAAGAACGTCATGATCATCACGCGGGTCATGTAGAAGGCGGTCAAGCCCGCGCCGAGCAGCGCCGCGATGCCGAGTACCGCGCCGAGTACCCCGCCTTCGGCGAACGCGACTTCGATGATCTTGTCCTTGGAGAAGAAACCGGAGAACGGTGGCACGCCGATGATCGCGAGGTAACCGAGGCCGAACGTGACGAAGGTGATCGGCATGACCGTGCGCAGTGCACCGAACCGCCGCATGTCGGTCTCGTCGTTCATCGCGTGCATCACCGAGCCCGCGCCGAGGAACAATCCGGCCTTGAAGAACCCGTGCGTGAGCAGGTGCAGTATCGCGAAGGCGCACCCGGCGGGCCCGAGTCCGGCGGCGAGCACCATGTACCCGATCTGGCTCATCGTGGAGGCGGCGAGCGCTTTCTTGATGTCGTCCTTCGCGCAACCGATGATCGCGCCGAACAACAGCGTGGCGGCACCGACGATCACCACGACCGCGCGGGCGGCGGGTGCGGCCTCGAAGATCGCGTTCGCTCGAACGATGAGGTACACGCCGGCGGTCACCATCGTCGCCGCGTGGATGAGCGCGGACACCGGAGTGGGGCCTTCCATCGCGTCTCCGAGCCACGACTGCAACGGCAACTGCGCCGATTTCGCGCACGCGGCGAGCAACAACATCAGGCCCAGCGCCGTGGCGATTCCTTCGCTCGCGTCGGGTACGGCTGCGAACACCGCGTCGTAGTCGAGGGTGCCGAAGGTGGCGAACATGATCATGAGGGCGATGAGCAGTCCGATGTCGCCCACACGGTTGACCACGAACGCCTTCTTCGCGGCGGTCGCGGCCGACGGCTTGTACTGCCAGAACCCGATGAGCAGATACGACGCGAGACCGACCCCTTCCCAGCCGAGGTACAGGACGAGGAAGTTGTCGGCGAGGACGAGGACCAGCATCGCCGCGAGGAACAGGTTGAGGTAGGCGAAGAATTTGCGCCGCTCGGGATCGTGGGACATGTATCCGACCGAGTAGAGGTGGATCAATGTCCCCACGCCGGTGATGAGAAGCACGAAACACACCGACAACTGGTCGATTCGCAGGCCCATGTCGACCTGGAGTTGCCCGACGGAAATCCACTCGAACAGGGTCTGCCGCGAGTCGCGGGCGTCGGCGTCCGCGCCGAGCATTTCGGCGAACACCGCGGCACCGAGCACGAACGACGCCAGTGCGGTGCCGCATCCGAGCAGGTGACCCCACCGATTACTGCGCCGGCCCGCGAGGAGCAGGACGACAGCACCGAACAGGGGAATCGCGGGAATCAACCAGAGTGCCGAGGACGGGAACGAGTTCATGTCGTGTCTCCTCTCGGCGCGTCGTGGTTCGTCACTCTCACCGTCCTTTTGGGGCGACCGTCAGTACTTGAGCAGATCGGCGTTGTCGACCGAAGCGGAGCGACGCGTCCGGAAGATCGTGACGATGATCGCGAGGCCCACCACTACCTCGGCCGCGGCGACCACCATCGTGAAGAAAGCAAAGACCTGACCGTGGAGATTTCCGTGCATCCTGGCGAACGTGACCAACGCGAGGTTCGCTGCGTTCAACATGAGTTCGATGCACATGAAGACGACGATCGCGTTGCGCCGCAGCAGGACTCCGGAAGCGCCGATGGTGAACAGCAACGCCGACAGGTACAGGTAGTTCTCGGGGTTCACCGCGTCTCCCCCTCGTCGCGGGGTCTGCCGGTCTCCCCCTCGTCCACCGGACCGCGGACACCGAGATCGTCCGGCCCCCAGTCGCGTCCGATCCGGCGCAGCAGCGGACCGACCGAGCTTTCCGCGAACGAACCGTCGGGAAGCAGGGCGGGGACGTCGGCCGCGTTGTGCCGGGCGTAGACACCCGGCCCGGGCAGCGGTGTCACCCGGCCACCCGTCCGGAACCGCTCCTCGGAGAGTTCACGTTGGGTCCGTCGCGGACGGAGCCGTTCCCGGTGAGCGAGCACCATGGCCCCGAGAGTCGCGGTGATCAGCAGCGCCCCGGTCAGTTCGAAGGCCCACACGTAGTCCAGGAACAGCAGTACGGAGAGTTCTTCGACGTTGCTCGACGCGTCGGCGGCGTCGAAACCGACGAACCCTGTCACCGCGGCGTTTCCGAGGCCGCCGATCAGCAGCACTCCGAATCCCACTCCCACCGCGATCGCGAGCACCCTTTGCGCGCGCAGGGTTTCGACGAGGGAATCGGACGAGTCGATGCCCACCAGCATGAGCACGAACAGGAACAGCATCATGACGGCGCCGGTGTACACGACGATCTGCACGACCCCGAGGAACAACGCGCCCTGGGCGATGTACAGCACGGCGAGGACCACCATGGTCATGGCGAGGAACACCGCCGAATACACGGCTTTGGCGGCTCCGACCACGCCGAGCGCACCGATGACAGCGACGGTCGCAAGGATCCAGAACTGCACTCCTTCGCCGGTCGAGGTCCGGGTGAGTTCCTGGGCGAGCAGCACCGTCTCCGTCGCACTCATGAGGGTTGCCCGTCGTTCGGTGCCGCCGGATCGGCCGCCTCGGGTGGTGCCGCCGAATCGGTGTCGTCGGCCGGCGAGACGGCGCCGGTGTAGTAGTCCTCGGCGGTGGTCCCCGGTGCCATCGGATGCGGTGGAGGCTGCATGCCCTCTTCCATCGGCGCGAGAAGGCGGTCCTTGTCGTAGATGAGGTCGGTGCGGTTGTCGTCGACCATCTCGTAGTCGTTCGTCATCGTCAGCGCGCGGGTGGGGCACGCTTCGATGCACAGCCCGCACCCGATACAGCGCAGGTAGTTGATCTGGTAGACGCGGCCGAATCGTTCACCCGGAGAGAATCGTTCGTCCTCGGTGTTGTCGGCGCCCTCGACGTAGATCGCGTCGGCGGGGCACGCCCACGCACACAGTTCGCACCCGATACATTTTTCGAGTCCGTCCGGGTAGCGATTGAGTTGGTGGCGGCCGTGGAAGCGCTCCGCGGTCGGGTTCTTCTCCTCCGGGTAGAACTCGGTGTTGGGCTTCTTGAACATGGTCGAGAAGGTCACGCCGAAACCCGCGAGGGGGCCGAGGAACTCAGACATTGCTCTCCTCCTGCTGTGCGGCCGGTGCGCTTTCGGGCAGTGGGGTGTGCGCTCGACCGGGTAGCGGCGGCACCGGGAATCCTCCGGCCGCCGGATCGTGCGGATCGTCCGTCTCGGGTGTGCCGGTGTCCGGGCCGCTGCGCGGGTCGGCGAGGCGGCGCCATCGATATCCGAGGTAGCCGAGCGAGATCGCCGAGACCGCGAGTCCGGCGACGACGAGCGACGCGGTGGCAGGCAGTCGTCCCTGGTCGGCGAGCAGGACGATGACCGCCACGACCATGACCCACACCACGGCGATCGGGATGAGCACCTTCCATCCCAGTGCCATGAACTGGTCGTAGCGCAACCGGGGCAGTGTGGCCCGTAGCCACACGAAGACGAACAGCACCATCCAGATCTTCACGACGAACCACAACAGCGGCCACCATCCGGTGTTGGCTCCGTCCCAGATGCTGAGCGGCCAGGGCGCGCGCCAACCGCCGAGGAACAACGTGGTGGCCAGCGCCGACACGGTGGTCATGTTGACGTATTCGGCGAGCATGAACATCGCGAACCGCAGCGACGAGTACTCGGTGTGGAACCCGCCGACGAGTTCGCCCTCCGCTTCGGGAAGATCGAACGGCGCCCGGTTGGTCTCACCGACCATCGACACGCAATAGATCAGGAACGCCGGGAGCAGGAGCAGCACGTACCAGGTCCCGGTCTGCCCCGCGACGATCCCGGACGTCGACATGGTGCCGGCCAGCAGGAACACCGAGGCGAAACACAACCCCATCGCGATTTCGTACGAAATGACCTGGGCCGTCGAACGCAGACCGCCGAGCAGTGGGTACGTCGATCCCGACGCCCACCCCGCGAGCACGATGCCGTACACGCCGATCGAGGTGACGGCGAGGATGTAGAGCACCGCGACCGGCAGGTCGGTCAACTGCAGCGGGGTGCGTTCCCCGAACACCGAGACCACAGGGCCGAACGGGATGACCGCGAACGCCATGAGCGCCGGGGCGGTCGCGATCACCGGGGCCAGCAGGTAGAGCGGTTTGTCCACGCCGCTGGGCGTGATCCCTTCCTTCAGGCCGAGTTTGATGCCGTCCGCGACGGTCTGCAGCAACCCTTTGGGGCCGACCCGGTCGGGCCCGACCCGCATCTGCATCCACGCCATGATCTTGCGCTCGACCAGGATGAGCACGAGGGTCGTGAGCACCAGGAAGGCGAAAACGAGCACGGCCTTGACGATCACGAGCCACCACGGGTCGATCCCGAACATCGACAGGTCGACCTCACGAGCCGTGGGAACGGCCGCTGCTTCGGACACCGTGACGATCATCGGGGCACCTCCGAATCCGCATGTGCCGCGCAGATGCCCACCACGTCGCCGGCAGTGGCGGCGAGGTGTTCGTGGACGCCCGCGCCCGGCGACGCCATCGGGAGCCACACCACACGTTCGGGCAGCGCGTCGATCACGAGGGGCAGCGTGATCTCCCCGCGGTCGGTGAACACCGTGACCGATTCGCCGCCGCGGACGCCGATCTCGGCGGCCGTCGACGCCGCCAGTCGCACGACGGGTGCTCGCGCCGTCCCGGCGAGGTTGGGCTCACCGTCCTGGAGGCGTCCAGCGTCGAGCAACAGACGCCAGGTCGCCAGGACCGCTTCACCGGGACCGGGTCGCGCGCGATCGGAGGCGACGACGGTAGGAAGTGGTGCTTCCGGTGCCGGACGCTCACCGAGTCGTTCGAGTTCCGTTCGGGCCGAGTCGGTGTCGGACGCGCCGAGATCGACGTCCATGGCATCGGCGATCGCGTGCAGGACACGCTGGTCGGGCATGGCGTCGGAGTCGCGCAGGGCTGTGCCGAAGGGTCGTGCCCGGCCTTCCCAGTCGACGAACGTGCCGGACTTCTCGGCCACGGGTGCAACGGGAAACACCACGTCGGCGCGGTCGGTGACCTCGCTGCGCCGCAGTTCGAGACTGACGACGAAAGGCGCCGCGACAAGTGCGGTCCGCGCCACCTCCGGGTCGGGTAGGTCGGCCACCTCGACGCCCGCGACGACGAGAGCACCGAGGTTCCCTGCCGCGGCGGCCTCGAGGATCGTTGCGGTGTCGCGGCCGGGCACCTCCGGGAGCGCGTCCCCGGAGTCCAGGTTCCACATTTCGGCGACCTGGCGTCGGGCCTCCGTGTCGGTGACGGGACGACCGCCGGGAAGCAGTGTCGGGAAGGCGCCCGCGTCGAGTGCTCCGCGTTCTCCGGCGCGCCGGGGAATCCACGCCAGGCGTGCGCCTGTCGCGTCCGCGAGTCGGGCGGCAGCAGTGAGTCCGCCGGGGGCAGCGGCGACTCGCTCACCGGCCATGATGACGGCTCCGTCGCGGCGCAGAAGGTCGGCGTCGACGCCGTCGATGTCCCCCGCGCGCAAGGCGTCGAGCAGGTCGGCTTCCGTTCCGGGCACACACGCGAGCACGCTCGCGTTCAGTTTCTCGGTGCCCGCACCGGCGTAGGGCGCGACCGCCCAGACCGCGGTGCTCCCCTTCCGGACGGCCTTGCGCAACCGGAGGAACACGATGGGCGATTCCTCTTCGGGTTCGAAACCCACCAGCAGGACGATCGGCGCCTTCTCCAGATCGCGGTAGGTGACGCCGATGCCGCGTCCGGCGACCCGTGTCGTGAGGAACTCCGTTTCCTCCTCCGAGTGGTCACGGGTCCGGAAGTCGATGTCGTTGGTGCCCAACGCCACCCGGGCGAACTTCGCGTACGTGTACGCGTCCTCCCTGGTGAGCCGCCCGCCGACCAGTACCCCGGCCGACCCGCGTGCGGCGGTCAGGCCGCGCGCCGCCACGGCCAGCGCCATGGGCCACGACGCCGGGACGAGTTCACCGGAGTTGTCGCGAACCAGTGGTCCGGTGATCCGGTCCGGTTCGGTGGCGTAGGTGAACGCCCATCGGCCTTTGTCGCAGTTCCATTCCTCGTTGACCTCCGGGTCGTCGCCGGCGAGGCGCCTGAGCACCACGCCGCGACGGTGGTCGGTGCGCTGCGCACACCCACTGGCGCAGTGTTCGCACACGCTCGGACTGGACACGAGATCGAACGGCCTCGCCCGGAACCGGTAGGCCGCCCCGGTCAGTGCACCGACCGGGCAGATCTGCACGGTGTTCCCGGAGAAGTACGACTCGAACGGTTCCTCCGGATAGATGCCGACCTGTTGCCGGGCACCGCGTTCGAGCATGTCGACGAACGGATCTCCGGCGATCTGTTCGGAGAAGCGGGTGCATCGCGCGCACAGGACGCAGCGTTCGCGGTCGAGCAGCACCTGCGACGAGATCGCGATCGGTTTGGGATAGGTGCGTTTCTCCTCGAGGTAGCGGGATTCCGCGCGGCCGTTGCTCAGTGCCTGGTTCTGCAGCGGGCACTCACCGCCCTTGTCGCACACCGGGCAGTCCAGCGGATGATTGATGAGCAGCAGTTCCATCACTCCGCGCTGCGCTTTGTCCGCCACCTCCGAGGTGGCCTGGGTGCGCACGACCATGCCGTCCGTGACGACCGTGGTGCACGACGCGAGCGGTTTGCGTTGCCCTTCGACGTCCACCAGGCACTGGCGGCACGCCCCCACCGGATCGAGCAGTGGGTGGTCACAGAATCGAGGTATCTGCACGCCGACGAGTTCTGCGGCACGAATGACCAATGTGCCTTTGTCGACGCGGATTTCGGTGTCGTCGATGGTGACGGTCACCTGCTCGGGCGCCACCGGTGTGGCGCCGTCGGGGTCCGTGTCCGGGGCTGTGGTCATCGGTTCTCCTCGCGTGCTGCGCCGGCGGCGAGCGTGGCGCTGTGCGGATCGAAGGGGCAGCGACCCTGTTCCACGTGTGCGCGGTATTCGTCGCGGAAGTACGCGATCGACGAGGTGATCGGGCTCGTCGCACCGTCGCCGAGAGCGCAGAACGCACGGCCGAGGATGTTGTCGGAGATGTCGAGCAGGGTGGCGAGGTCCTCTTCGGTACCGCGGCCCGCCTCGAGCCGCTCCAGAATCTGCACGAGCCACCACGTTCCTTCGCGGCAGGGTGTGCATTTCCCGCACGACTCGTGCTCGTAGAACTCGCTCCACCGCAGTACGGTGCGCACGACGCAGGTGGTCTCGTCGAAGATCTGCAGAGCACGGGTGCCGAGCATCGATCCGGCGGCGGCCACGCTTTCGTAGTCGAGCGGGGTGTCGAGGTGCTCGGCGGTGAAGATCGGCGTGGACGACCCTCCGGGAGTCCAGAACTTCAACTCGTGCCCCGCGCGGACACCGCCCGCGTGCTCGAGGAGTTCCCGCAGCGTGATCCCGAGCGGCGCCTCGTACTGGCCTGGCGTGGTGACGTGCCCTGAAAGGGAGAACAGCGCGAAACCCGGCGACTTCTCGGTCCCCATCGACCGGTACCACTCGACGCCGTTGCGGATGATCGGCGGCACGTTCGCGATGGACTCGACGTTGTTGACCACGGTCGGGCACGCATACAAGCCCGCGACTGCGGGAAAGGGCGGGCGCAGTCGCGGTTGTCCACGACGTCCTTCGAGCGAGTCGAGCAGCGCCGTCTCCTCCCCGCAGATGTAGGCTCCGGCGCCGGCGTGCACGACGAGTTCGAGGTCGTATCCGGAGCCGAGGATGTCGCGTCCGAGGTATCCGGCTGCGTACGCCTCGGCAACGGCGGCCTGCAACCGTCTCAGCACGGGAACGGCCTCGCCGCGCAGGTAGACGAACGCGTGCCGCGCGCGGATCGCGTAGGCCGCGATGATCGCGCCTTCCACCAGTGCGTGCGGGGTGGCGAACAGGAACGGGATGTCCTTGCAGGTGCCGGGCTCGGATTCGTCGGCGTTGACGACGAGATAGTGGGGCTTGTCGTCACCCTGCGGGATGAACGACCACTTGGTGCCGGTGGAGAAGCCCGCACCGCCGCGGCCGCGCAGACCGGCATCCTTGACCACCGACACCACGTCGTCGGGGTCCATGCCCAATGCGATCGGCAGTGCCTCGTATCCGTGATGACGACGATAGGTGTCGAGGGTCCATGCCTCGTCTTCGTCCCAGTGGCCGGTGAGCACGGGAGTCAGTGCGGTCCCGACGTTTCCGATGTCGCCCTCGCCGTCGCGGGGCGGCGGGGGCGCGGTCATGTCGTGCTCTCGGGCGATGCGCAGCCCCGCCAGCGAGGCGTCGCCGGCGCTGCCGCCGCCTCGGAGCACGTCGGGGCGTTCGTCGGGGAAGCCGGCGAGCAGTCGCGAGGTGTCGCAGAAGGTGGTGAGGGGGGCGCCTCGGGTGGGCAGCGGGGGGCGCCCGTCGCGGAGGTTGTCGACGAGTTCGACCCCCGACTCGACGGTTTGGTTGTCGAACAGTTCCCAGTTGACGGTCATCACCGGCGCGAAGTCGCATGCAGCGTTGCACTCGATGTGTTCGAGGGTGATGGCGCCGTCGGGGGTGGTGTCGCCGTTGTCGACGCCGAGATGCTCCCGCACGGCCTCGAAGATTTCGTCGCCGCCCATGACGGCGCACAGGGTGTTCGTGCACACCCCGACGTGGTAGGTCCCGGTGGGCTTGCGACGGTACATCGTGTAGAAGGTGGCGACCGCCGCGACCTCTGCGCCCGACAGTCCCAGTTGCTCGGCGCAGAATTCGATCCCGGCGGGCGTCATGTAGCTGTCCTCGGCCTGGACCAGGTGCAACAGAGGAAGCAGAGCGGACCGGCCGTGCGGGTAGCGGCCGATGATCTCGGCGGCATCCGCCTCGAGCCGGGCGCGCACGTCGTCGGGATAGCTACGGCGTGCGCCCGGGCGCACGATCGCGGCGTCTTCCTCCGGTCGCGGTCCGAGCTGAATGAAGACCGGTTCCTGTCCTCCGGTCGGAACGGGTGTGTCGCCTTCGTGGACGTATTCGGTGCTCATCGGTCCACCCCGCCCATGACCGGATCGATGCTCGCGAGCGAGGCGATGACGTCGGACACCATGCCGCCCTCACACATCGCGGCCACCGCCTGGAGGTTCGTGAACGACGGATCGCGGTAGTGCACCCGGTAGGGCCGGGTGCCGCCGTCGCTGATCATGTGGACCCCCAGTTCACCGCGTGGCGATTCGACCGAGACGTACACCTGCCCGGCGGGCACGCGCAGTCCTTCGGTGACGAGCTTGAAGTGGTGGATCAGTCCCTCCATGGAGGTGCCCATGATCCGGCGGATGTGCTCCGGGGAGTTGCCGAGACCGTCGCTACCCCGGGTCAGTTGGGAGGGCCACGCAATCTTCTTGTCCTCCACCATCACCGGGCCGGGACGAAGCCGGTCGAGGCACTGTTCGACGATCTTCAGCGACTCCTTCATCTCGCCGATGCGGATGCGGTATCTGCCGTAACAGTCGCTGCCGGTGTCGGTGACGGCGTCGAACTCGTAGTTTTCGTATCCACAGTACGGTTGCGCCTTTCGCAGGTCGTGGGGCAGTCCCGTCGAGCGCAGGATCGGGCCGGTGACGCCCAGCGCCATGCAGCCGGTCAGATCGAGGTAACCGATGCCGCGGGTGCGCGAGATGAAGATCGGATTATCGTCGAGCAGCATTTCCATGTCGCGGATGCGGGAGGGAAGGACCGCCAAGAGGTCCCGAATCCCAGGAATCGCTTCGGGCGGGAGGTCCTGGACCAGCCCACCGGGCCGGATGTATCCGTGGTTCATACGCAGCCCGGTGATGGTTTCGAAGACATCGAGGATCAATTCACGCTCGCGGAATCCGAACAACATGGGAGTGGTGGCGCCGAGTTCCATACCGCCGGTCGCGAGCGCGACCAGATGCGAGGAGATCCGGTTGAGTTCCATCAGGAGCACCCGGATGACATCGGCGCGTTCGGGAACGAGATGGGTGATGTCGAGGAGTTTCTCGACCCCCAAGCAGTACGCCGCCTCGTTGAAGAACGGTGCGAGGTAGTCCATCCGGGTGACGAAGGTGACGCCCTGCGTCCAGTTGCGGTATTCGAGATTCTTCTCGATGCCGGTGTGCAGGTAACCGATGCTGCACCGCGCTTCGGTGACGGTTTCGCCGTCGATCTCCAGGACCAGACGCAGGACACCGTGCGTGGACGGATGCTGAGGACCCATGTTGACCACGATGTGGTCTTCGCCCGCCGCCGCGGCCGCCGTGACGACCTCGTCCCAGTCCTGGCCGGAGGTGGTGAGGACGGTCTCGTCGCGCGCGTCACCGGTCGTTGCTGTTCTGTCGCTCATCAGCTGTACGACCTCCGTTCGTCCGGAGGCGCGATGGTGGCGCCCTTGTATTCCACCGGGATGCCGCCGAGGGGATAGTCCTTGCGCTGGGGATGGCCCCGCCAGTCGTCGGGCATCTCGATGCGCGTCAGTGCGGGGTGGCCGTCGAAGCGAATGCCGAAGAAGTCGTACGTTTCGCGCTCGTGCCAGTCGTTGGTCGGATAGATGTCGTAGAGCGACGGGATGTGCGGATCATCCTCGGGGGCGGCGACTTCGAGCCGCAATCGCCGATTGTGGGTGATGGACATCAGGGCGTAGACCGCGTGCAGTTCCCGGCCGGTCTCTTCCGGGTAGTGCACGCCGCTCACTCCCAGGCACAACTCGAAACGCAGGGCGGGATCGTTGCGCAGTTCGAGCGCGACGCGAGGCAGGTGTTGCCGGCGCACGTGGATCGTCATTTCGTCGCGGAAGACGACGATCTTCTCGACCGCGTCGGCGAAACCTGCCCCTTCGGAATCGCCGAGGACATCTTCGAGTGCGTCGGCCACGTCGTCGAAATAGCTGCCGTACGGGCGCGGTGAACTGCCGGGGAGGCTGATGCGCCGTACGAGGCGGCCGTATCCGGATGTGTCGCCGCTGTCGCGGGCGCCGAACATGCCGCGCCGGACGTCGATCTGTTCGCGACCGGTGTTGTCGGGGAAACGATCGGGGGTCATCGGCGGGGAACCGTCAGTTCGATGAGCGGGCGAGCCGAGAGGGCCGCCTCTTCCGCGGCACGCACAGCTTCTGCCCGGTTGGCGCCCAAAGGCATTCGCCCGATCTTCTCGTGCAGCGCAAGGATCGCGTTGATCAGCATTTCGGGGCGCGGGGGGCACCCCGGCAGGTAGATGTCCACCGGCACCACATGGTCGACGCCCTGGACGATCGCGTAGTTGTTGAACATGCCTCCGGAGGAGGCGCACACCCCCATCGCCAGCACCCACTTCGGTTCGACCATCTGGTCGTACACCTGGCGCAACGCCGGTGCCATCTTCTGACTGACCCGTCCCGCGACGATCATGACGTCGGCCTGTCTGGGAGAGGCGCGGAACGCTTCCATCCCGAATCGGGCCAGGTCGTAGCGTCCACCGGCGGTCGACATCATCTCGATCGCGCAGCACGCGAGACCGAAGGACGCCGGCCACAGCGAACCCTTGCGCGCGAATCCCGCGAGAGCCTCCACCGTGCTCAGCAGAAATCCGCTCGGCACCTTTTCTTCGAGACCCATGTTCGACTCCTACCACTTCCGTAGTTGGTGTGGATCACTTTCGCGCGCAACACCTTCGGTGAATCGCCGCTTGCTGCCGGCTCGCGGGGATCACTCCCACGCGAGTCCTCCGCGTTTCCACTCGTAGGCGTACGCCACGAACACGTTGACCATGAACAACCCCATTGCCAGCAATCCGAATACGCCGAGCGCGTCGAAATTCACCGCCCAGGGGTACAGAAAGACGATTTCGATATCGAAGATGATGAACAACATCGCTGTGAGGTAGTACTTGACGGGAAAGCGTCCGCCTCCCGCCGCCTGCGGCGTCGGATCGATGCCGCATTCGTAGGCTTCCAGCTTCGCCCGGTTGTAGCGACTCGGTCCGGCGATCGACGCGACGACCACGGAGAAGACAGCGAAGGCGAGGGCGATCGCCCCGAGCACCAGGATCGGTACGTAGACGTTCATCGCCACCTCCGGTTCCGCTGACGTCTCCCGGTCGTGCCGTAGCCGGAGAACCTTCGTTCCCGGTGCCGAGCCCGGCAATCCGGGACAACTCGGTCACCTGTGAGCTACCGCACACACACTAGTAGTGTTCGGGCCCGACTTGTCAGGGATTTCGGGTGCTTAATTCGGTCGCGCGTGTCCACTCGGGACCGGAGTGCGAATGGGGTAGGTTCGTCCGCCTCGTTCGATACTCAGCGGTCGGTTGCGCGCAGCAATCGCACGACTTCCCGGGCGAGCGTCAGCGGGTCGATCGGTCGTGTGACGACCGCTTCGGCGCGCGACCACGACGCCAGCCATGCGTCGTCCGCTCTTCCCGTGAGCACCAGGATCGGCGGGCACGGATCGACCTCGTCCTTGAGTTGCCTGGCGATGCCCAGCCCGCCGGCGGGTGCCGTCTCACCGTCGAGAATCGCGAGGTCGATCCCGCCCGCGTCCATGTGCTCGATGACGACCGGCGCGGTGGCCACCTCGACGTACTCGAGCGGGGGAAGATCGGGGCGGACCCGGTCGCCCAGCGCCGCCCGGACCTGCGCCCGCACGGACGCATCGTCGCTGTAGAGGAGTATGTGCAGCGGGGCGGGCGAGTCGGTGCGATCGGGGACGGCGGTCACGCGCCCGATGCTAGAGGCTCCCCCTCCCGTGCGCCCGTATCCGGACATTCTCGTCGAGCGTGTCGCCCTGCACCGACCGACTCCTGGCACCGGTCCTGCTGCCGCCCCCCGACCCCACGATGTCCGTCCTGGCGGCGGCCGCGCCCTCGGACGAACCCAAGTGGGTGGACCGCGAGGAAACGGGGCCGGATTCGGCGGAGCACAGCCGCACAGCGCGACCGTAGGCTCCCACCAGGTCGACGACGGCTCGCTCCCACGAGTAGCGGGTGGCGGCGCGATCGCGCCCCGCGACGCCGAACGCCCCGTGCTGCACCGGATCGGAGAGCAGTTCCCGCACGGCGGCGGCGACAGCGCGGGGATCGCGCGGGGGCACCAGCACTCCCGTGACCCCGTCCACCACGATGTCGCGCAAACTCCCGACTGCCGATGCCACCGCAGGTCGCCCGCATGCCATTGCTTCGAGTGCGACGTGACCGAACGGTTCGCGCGCCGCCGGGCACAACGCCACGTCGGCGGAGTGCAGCAGCGCAGGCATTTCGTCTCGCGTCACCGGCCCCGGGAAAAGCACCCTGTCGCCTACCCCGAGCCGGTCGGCGAGCGCACGCAACCGGGCGATTTCCCCCGCTGCCGCCTCGTCGTCGGCCGCTCCCCCGGCGACGACCAGCACGGTGTCCGGGAGCAGCGACAACGCGGCCACGGCCACATCGAACCCCTCGTCGGGAACCGGGCGCCCCGCGGTCACGATTCGGTACGGCCCGCCGCGAGCCGGTCCTGTCTCGAATCCGGCGACGGTGAAGTGTTCGACGTCGACGCCGGGCGGCACCACCGACGTCCGTGTCCGGTGCAGTCCCATGCGGGTCAGGGCGGCAACCTGCTCGGACGACGTCGCGACGACGTGATGCGCACCTTTGGTCAGCACCCGTTCGAGCCGCAGCCGCGTGGACCGGTCGTGCTCCGAGGTGCTGCGGCGATCTCGATCGGTGACGGCGAGGGTGGGGAAGGTCTGCACGGACGGCACGCCGAGATCTCGGGCGGCGAGTTGAGCGGCGACACCCGAGGTCCACGAATGCGCGTGCGCGACGTCCGGGCGCTGCCCCGCCCATTCCGTTTCGAGAAAGCGCGCGAACGTACCCATCGCCGGGAGTGCTTCGTCGTCGGTGATCGTTTCCGCGGGCCCGGCAGCCACTTGCACCACGCAAAAGCCGTGAACCGTCTCCACGCGCTCCGGCACGCCGGAGTCTTCCCGTCGGGTGTAGACGGTGACGGCGTGGCCCGCTCGGGACAAGGCCGCCGAGAGTTCTGCGACATGCCGCTTCCGGTGGTGCGTATCCGGCGTCCCCGAAGTCGGTAGCGGGCTGACGTCCTCGGAAACCATTGCGATCCGCATCAATTCGCCTCCGGTCTCTGCGACTGCGGCCGGCACATCCGGCGATGCCGGGAAGCGGGATCCGCAGACGAGCGGATTGTCCCTGTGGCGCCGTGCTCGCTCGGGAGCCCGGGTCGCCGGATGTCGTACGTCAGAAGTTCCATCAGCAGTGTCACTTTCGCCTCGCCGCGCCATACGAAAGGCACGCGGATTTCGAATTGCGAGGATGCCGGCGCACTGCTGGACCGACCCGTCGGTGTCCATGGAGATACCCGCGGTTCGGTGGGTTAAACCTGGCGGTCGCCACGGCCGGAAAAGGCAGGGCCGACTGTGGTCGGCCCTGCCTTGTGGAACGGTGCGATACACCGACGCGATCGCCGGAACAGCAATCAGCTGGGGTCCATCGCGTCCTTCATCTTCCCCATCAACCCCTTCTCGGTCCCGAGCGCAGCCGAACGCGGCTCACCTCGAGACCCGTCGTACGTCGCGTACAACTTCGGGTCCGGCGGCGGAGCGCTGCCCACGTCGCCGAGCGCCACCGGGTCGGCCAGGAACGACATCGGAGTCGACCCGTCCGGACCTGTCCCCTGCGCCCACCGGCCCTGGTCGGAGGCGACACCGTCGGACAGATGCCACAGGCTCGTGGCATGTTCGGAGTACTCCTCGTCGAACAGTGCATTCGGCGCGATCGGCGACGGCTCGATTCCGTCGGCCTGCAACTCCTCGATCGCCGCGAGCCACAGATTCTGGTGGTACGTGTCGCGCGCCAGGTTGAACCTGAGCATGTCCTTGACGCCCGGGTCGTCGGTCATCTGATAGAGCCGCGCGGTCTGCACACGGCCCTGGGCCTCGGCGGCGACGTTCGCCCGGAAGTCGGCGAGCAGGTTGCCGCTGGCGACGATGAACCGGCCGTTCCACGGCACGCCGTTGCTGTCGGCGAGGGTCGGGCCGCCGCCGGAGACGATGGCTTGCTGCGGGTCCATGCCGCCGAGGACCGCGGCGACGACGGGGTCGGCGGCGGCGTTCTTGGTCGATTCGGTGGCGGGCGCACCTTCGAGCAGTCGGGCGACCATGGTGGCGATCATTTCGACGTGGCCGATTTCTTCGGTGGCGACGTCCATGATCATGTCCTTGTATTTGCCGGGCATCCGGCAGTTCCAGCCTTGGAACAGATATTGCATGGTCACGGTCATCTCGCCGTACGCGCCGCCGATCAGTTCTTGGAGTTTGCGGGCGTAGACGGGGTCTGGCTTTTCGGGCTTGACGTCGAACTGGAGGTGGTCCGTGTGACGAAACAAGGGTTTCACCCTTCGAGAGATCGGAGCACGAAGTGCAGTGGCGGAGTCTTACCACCGCATTTCGCGTCCAAACTCCCGAGAAGAAGTTGTCCGTTTCGGGCGATTTCTACTCACGGTCCCGGCGATACCGGCTCGGGATGCGCCGCCGGGTCACCGCGCGCGGCGACGCGGCGCTCAGCCGTGCCGGATCTCGAAAACCTCACCGGGCGCCGAAAACTCTTCTCGCGCAGGGGTGTAGCGGGAAGCTCTTCCGATGATTGCACCGGGCGCGATCATCAGATGCGCGACGACGATGCAGCCCCCGATGAGCAACGACGAGATGATGCCGACCGAGTACGAGTTCGTCAGCGCTGCGGTGGCGAACCCGATCGTGAGCATGCCGGACAGAACGATGATGGCCAGCATCCTCCGCTGCGACGACGGCGCGTTCTCGGATGCTCTTCGACGATGTGCAGCCATGACGAACTTCTCCGTTCCCTCCCTGGAACAGAGTTGTCGAACGCCCCCACGCCCGCGTACCTGCCAATCGAACCCCTCGAACGGCGGTACGCTCCTCCGCCCGCCAGGCGGAGTCGGCACCCTGTTCCCCGTCCGCTCGGAACGAGCGGTTCGGTAACGAAAATACTATCAACTGTGACATAAGTCTCGCAACGCATTAGTGGCTCGTCACCTCGCCGTATCCACGGGCCACCGTGTGCCGAGCGTTGCCCTGCCGACCTCTGAGGGCGGCAGGGCAACGCGGCGATCAGCGACGATGCGCGTACGCCCGGATGATGGCGTCGCCGATGGATTGCATGACCTGCACCATCACGATGAGCACGACCACCGCCACCAGAAGTACCGGGGTGTTGAAGCGCTGATAGCCGTACACGATCGCGAAGTCACCGAGCCCACCTCCACCGATCACCCCGGCCATCGCGGAATATCCGACCAGAAGGACGAGTGTCAGCGTGGCGCCGGCCACCAGAGGAGACACCGCTTCGGGCAGCAGGACCTTCCGCACAATCTGCCCCGTCGACGCACCCATGGCCTGGGCTGCCTCGACCCGGCCGCGCGGAACCTCCCGCAACGCGGACTCGACAATCCGCGCGAAGAACGGGATCGCCCCGATCGTGAGCGGGACGATCGCCGCCGTCGGACCGATCGCGGTGCCGACGATCGCCCTCGTGACGCCGATCAGCGCGATGAGCAGGATCAGGAACGGCAGCGAACGGAACAGGTTGACGATGACGCCGAGCACGGTGTTCAGAGTCCGTCGCGGCACGAGTCCCGAGGGCGAGGTGACCTGCAGGACGATCCCCACCAGCACGCCTCCGATGACGGTGAGCACGAACGACACCGTCACCATGTAGAGCGTCTCGAGGGTCGCCTCCCACACTTCCGGCAGGGAGTCGTACCAGGTGAGCTTGTTCATCGCGCGTGTGACCTCATTCGGTGAGTCCCTCCAGTTCGGTGCCCGTGCCCCACGACAGCGTCAGGTGCGGGTGCTGGTCGACGAACCGCTCGACCCGGGCGTGATCGGTCTCCGCGGTGAAGCGCAAGCGCATCCGGCCGACGGTCACGTCACCGACCTGCTCGACCCGCCCACCGACGACGGCGATGTCGGCGTCGGCTGCGCGGATCATCTGGGACAACCACGGTCCGTGCGCGGCGTCTCCGATGGCCGTGACCACAGCGGTATCTGCCGTCGAACCGAGGGAGGGATCGTCACCCACCGGCAACATGGCAGACCCGAGCGCGGAGTCCGGGGAAGCGATGAGGTCGGTGATCCGTCCGGTCTCGGCGATCCGTCCGGCTTCGAGCCGCGCCGCCGACGTACAGATTCTGCGCAGGACACCCAGTTCGTGGGTGATCACCACGACCGTCACTCCCAGCGTGCGGTTGACCTCGGCGACGAGGTCGAGCACTTGTTCGGTCGTGTCGGGGTCCAGGGCGCTGGTCGCCTCGTCGCACAGCAGCACTTCGGGTTCGGCGGCGAGTGCCCGCGCGATGCCGACTCGTTGCTGCTGACCGCCCGACAACTGCGACGGGTAGCTCTTTTCCTTGCCCGACAACCCGACGAGGTCGATCAGCGACGACGCGCGGGCGCGACGCTCGTCCTTGCCGAGTCCGGCGAGCTCGAGCGGCAGTTCGATGTTGCGCAGGACGGTGCGCGAGTGCAGCAGATTGAACTGCTGGAAGACGGTGCCGATGCGGCGCCGGGCGGAGCGCAACTCCGCGCCGGACAGCGTCGAGAGGTCGTCCCCGCCGAGCAGAATGCGCCCCGACGTCGGCTTCTCGAGCAGATTCAGGCACCGCAGCAACGTGGATTTGCCCGAGCCGGAGGGACCGACGATGCCGAAGATCTCACCGTCGGGGATGTCGAGGGAGACTCCGCGCAACGCCGCGACCTCCCCGGCGCCACCGGCGCCGGGGAAGGTCTTGACGAGGTTGTCGACGACGATCATCAGTTCGTGGGCTGAACCGGAACGACGGAACCCGAGTAGGTCTCCTCGATCCATGCAGCGGTCTCGGGCGACTCGAGTGCCTCGGCCAGTGCCACGACGGCGGGGTCGTTCTCGTTCTCGGCGCGGACGACGAGCAGGTTGGAGAACGGGTTGCCCTCGACCTGCTCGGTGACGATGCCGTCCTCGGCGGGGGTCAGGCCCGCCTCGAGTGCGTAGTTGGAGTTGATGACGGCGGCGGTGACCTGCGCGTCGTCGAGCTGGCGGGCGAGCTGCGGCCGCTCGATGGCCAGGAACTTCAGATTCTTCGGATTCGCGGTGATGTTGCCTTCGGTGACCACCGACAGGTCCGCCTGGTCGAAGGGCACATCCATCTCGATCAACCCGGCTGATTCGAGCAGGTACAGCGCGCGGGCGTAGTTGGTGGTGTCGCGCGGCACCGCGATGGTGTCGCCGTCCTTCAACTCGTCGAGCGCACCGATCTTGTTCGAGTACAGGCTCAGCGGTTCGAGGTGCACATCGGCGACGGCGACGAGATCGTCGACACCGTTCTGCTTCTGCCAATCGACGAGGTACGGCTCGTGCTGGAAGAAGTTGGCGTCGACGTCACCGGCCTCGAGCAACTCGTTCGGATCCACCTCGCCGGTGATGTCGAGGACGTCGAGCTGGTAGTCGCCGAGCGCACCGGTGCTCACGATGTGGTCGAGGATCTCGACGTGCGGCGTCGACGAAGCCGAGATCCGGAGGGTGTTCTCATCTCCTCCGGACGACGAGCAGGCTGCCAGGCCCAGGGTGAGTGTGAGAGCCGCGGTCGCGACGACGGTACGACGCAAGAACATCGGTACTACCTTCCGTTGGGAAACTGCCGGACTTCGGCAGGTGGAACAGGGGTGAACGGGCCGGACGGCGCGATGCGCGCTCTCCGGAGGAGTCGGGTCCTTCTCGCTACGGCGGACGTGGGGCGAGGACGGACGTGTCGGGCGTGAGACGCAGTGCGGCAGTGCGGGATCGAGCGGTCATCGGCTGAGTTCGGGCGACCGGAGCAACTGCGCGTGGTACCGCTCGGTGACATTGGGATGGGCACGGAGCCGGGACTTGAGCGCGTTGATCCCGTACACCGCGTGCAGCGCTCCACCGTGCGCGTCCCGTCCCACACCGCGTGCCTCGGCGGCGAGACGGTCCGGAAGCGCGATGGTGGGAAGTGCCTTGTCGAGCGCCGGGTTGAGAAAGAACGGCAGTGACACCCGGTCCGACCCCGCGGCCGGCGGTTCGACACGGTGGACGGTGGCGGTGAGATATCCGCCGGTGGCGAGTTCGAGGAGTTCGCCGATGTTGACGAGGAGATGCCCGGGGAGCGGGTCGATCTCGACCCAGTTGCCGTCGCGCTGCACCTGGAAGCCGGTGCTGCCCGGTTCCGGGTAGAGCAGGGTCAACGCTCCGACGTCCTTGTGACTTCCTACTCCCTGTTCGGTCACCGACCGGTCGTGGCCGGGGTAGCGCACGATCTTGAGCAGCGGATCCGGATCGGTGAAGGCCTCGTCGAAGAAATCGGCGGGCGCCCCGAGGGATTCGGCCCAGGCGCGCAGCAATCGGAGTCCGACGCGCTGCAACCGGTCCATCCAATCCAGTGCCGCCGACCGCAACTGCGGGACCTGCGCGGGCCACAGGTTCGGGCCGTGCAGCACCTCCCAGGGGCGTGCGGCGTCGAACTCGGTCGCCGCCTCGCGTTCGGGCCCGACATCGAGTTGTTCGCGCCAATCGATGTTGCCCTGGGTCCGTTCACCACCGATCCGGGTGTAGCCGCGGAACTGCGGGGAGTGGATGTTCTCGACCTCGAGTTTGGCGGCTTCGGGAAGTGCGAAGAACTCGCGGGATGCGGCGATGAGGTCGTCGGCCGCGGCGGGGTCGATGCCGTGGCCGGTGAGATGGAAGAACCCGATCTCGTGGGTGACGGTGCGGAGGCGGTCGAGTTCGGTGGCTCGCTCCGCGGGTGTCCCGACGAATCGGGTGAGGTCGATGATCGGCAAGGTCGTCGGATCGGACATGGTGAATCCTTTCGAACCGGCGCCTCTCGCGATGGGATCGAGGGCGCTAGCGGTTCGGGGGACGGATTTCGGGCACGGGCTTCCGGGGCACCGATGCCCCGGTCGGGGTGTCAGCGGCAGGCACGACAACACGACGGGGTGGTAACGCCCGCGCGCGTGTGCATGTCGCGTGCTCGTTTCATGCCGAACATGTCCCCTCCGGTGGGCCGACTCGGCCCTCGACGACAGCGAGACCACAAAGTGGTCGGTCACAAGGCTAATCGTCCCGGCGACAGGCGGGCAAATCCACCATTGACAGCCAACTGTCGCAATGACAGCATTCTGTCATGAATGAAATCGTCTACTTCGCGGTCTGCGACACTCTCGCCGACTGGGAGATCGGGTACGCGATGGCGAATATCGCGAATCCCGACCACCAGAACCGGCCCGGCCGTTACACCGTGCGCACCGTCGGCACCGGACCCGAACCGATCACCACGATGGGAGGACTCCGCATCGTTCCGGATGTCACGCTCGATGCCGTGGACCCGGCCACCAGCGCGATGCTCGTGCTGCCGGGCAACAACATCTGGCCCACCGATGCGTTCACGCCGTTCACCGACGCCGCCCGTGCCTTCCTCGCTTCCGGAGTGCCCGTCGCGGCGATCTGCGGCGCGACCGGCGGATTGGCACGGGCGGGACTGCTCGACGACCGCGCCCACACGAGCAACGCGCCGGAGTTCTTGAACGAGATCGGCTACGGGGGCGCGCATCTCTATCGTGACGAACCCGCCGTCGTCGACGGGGATCTCGTGACCGCGAGCGGGATCGCGCCTGTCGACTTCGCTCGTGCGATCTTCGAGCGGCTCGACCTCTACCCGCCGGAGGTTCTCACCGCTTGGTACAAACTCTATGGAGAGCACGACCCGTCCGGTTACTACGAACTGACGGCAGACGAGGGATGAGCACGAGCGAAAACTCGGCCCGCCGACTTCTCACCGCCGCCGCGCTGACGTCGTTCCGCCTCAACGGGCAGTTCCTCGACCTGGCCGAGACTCTCGCCGAACCCGTAGGGCTGACCGCCGCGCGGTGGCAGGTGCTCGGCGCAATGCTCGCCACTCCCCTGCCGGTCGCCGCAATCGCCCGCGAGATGGGCATCACCCGTCAGAGCGTGCAACGCACCGCGGACCTGCTCGTCGCACAGGGCCTCGCGGAGTACCGGCCGAACCCGGCGCATCGGCGCGCCAAACTCGTCACCGTGACACCGGCGGGATCGGACGCCGTCGCGAAGATCGGCCCGGCGCACGAGACCGCCGCACGCCGGCTCTGCGACGAGATGGGCCGGGAGGAATTCGAGGACGCCGTGTCGGCGCTGCGCCGCTTGTCGGCCGCGCTCGACCGGCTCGACGAGACTGTCGAGCGGGCCTGAGGGCCTGCCCGTCAGCGACGTGACGGGAAGTGCCGGACAAGGCCTTCCTGCACGACTGTGGCGACGAGTTGACCTTCGAGATCGAAGTAGCGTCCGGTCGCCATCCCCCGCGATCCCGCCGCGATCGGCGACTCGGTGGCGTAGAGGTGCCAGTCGTCGAATCGGAGCGGCCGGTGGAACCAGATCGAGTGGTTGACCGTGGCTGCCACGATTCGGTCGAGCCCCCACGACAATCCGTGCGTGGTCAGGATCGAGTCGAGCACCGTGGTATCGGAACTGTAGGCGAGCGTCGCCGCGTGCAGCAGGGCGTCGTCCGGCATCTCACCGTCGGGGCGCATCCACACACGATTGTGGTTGAGCTTCTCGCCCGTGCCCCGCATCACCCAGGCCGGGTCGTTCGCATACCGCATGTCGATGGGTTTGAGTGCCCCCGCAAAATACGGCAACTGCTCCTCGAAACCCCGCAACCGTTCGCCGATGGGCGGAAGCGATTCCGGCAGAGGCACTTCCGGGACGCTGACGGAATGCTCGAGTCCCGTACCCCAGCGTTGGAAGGCAACGAGCATGACGAACAATTCCTGGTCGTCCTGATACGCGGTGACCATCCGGTTGGCGAAATCCCGCCCGTCCCGGTGCCGCGCGACCCGGTATTCGATCGGCGCCTTGACGTTGCCGCCGCGGATGAAGTGCGCGTTGACCACGTGCACCGGCCGGTCACCCACAGTGCGTCCGGCGGCGATCAGCGCCTGGGCGACGAGTTGCCCACCGAAGGTCCGGGCACCGACCTGCGGCGGGTGCTGACCGCGGAACACGTCCTCGCCGGTCTGCTCGAGATCGAGCAGACCGAGGAGGACGTGCAGATCCGAAGTGTCGACACCCGTCACCGACTGTCCTTTTCCCCCAGACGGTGTACATGGATGAGGTTCGTCGAACCCGTCCGTCCCGGAGGAGCACCGGCGACGATCACCACCAGGTCGCCGCGCTGGTAACGCCCGAGCGACAGCAGCGCCGCATCCACCTGCTCGACCATCTGGTCGGTGGTGTCCACCGGCGGCACCGAGAACGTCTCGGTACCCCAGGTCAGTGCCAGCTGATTACGGATGCTCGGCGCAGGCGTGAAGGCCAGCAACGGAAGCCGGGTGTGCAACCGGGCGAGCCGGCGCACCGTATCGCCCGACTGGGTGAAGGCGACCAGGGCACTCGCATCGAGCCGCTCACCGATGTCACGAGCCGCGTACGAGATCACGCCGCGCTTGGTACGGGGAACGTGCGTCAGCGCGGGAACATCCGTCGAATCGGATTCGACGGCCCCGATGATGCGCGCCATCGTCCTGACGGTCTCGATCGGGAACTTGCCCACCGACGTCTCGCCGGACAGCATGACCGCGTCGGCACCGTCGAGGACGGCGTTCGCGACGTCGGAGGCCTCCGCGCGCGTCGGGCGGGAATTCTCGATCATCGACTCGAGCATCTGCGTCGCGACGATCACGGGCTTGGCGTTCTCCCGGGCGATCTGGATCGCACGCTTCTGGACGAGCGGGACCTCCTCGAGCGGCAGTTCGACACCGAGGTCGCCGCGAGCGACCATCACCGCGTCGAATGCGAGCACGACTGCCTCGAGGTTCTCGATTGCCTCGGGCTTTTCGAGCTTCGCGATGACCGGCACGCGGCGCCCCACGCGGTCCATGATCTCGTGGACGAGTTCGATGTCCGCCGGGGAACGCACGAACGACAGTGCGATGAAGTCGACGCCGAGTTGCAACGCGAATTCGAGGTCCGCGATGTCCTTTTCGGACAACGCGGGAACGGACACGTTCATGCCGGGCAGCGACACACCCTTGTTGTTGCTGACCGGTCCGCCCTCGGTCACGCGGCACACGACGTCGTTGCCCTCGATGGCTTCGACCACGAGACCGACCTTGCCGTCGTCGACGAGCAGGCGGTCGCCGGCGACCGCATCCTGGGCGAGTTCCTTGTAGGTGGTCGAGACGCGGTCGTGGGTGCCCACGACGTCGTCGACGGTGATGCGGACGAGTTCACCGTTGCGCCAGACGGTGCGGCCCTCGGCGAATCGGCCGAGCCGGATCTTGGGGCCCTGGAGGTCGGCCAGGATGCCGACGGCCTTGCCGGACGCTTCGGCGGCGGCGCGCACGTGGTTGTACTGGACCTCGTGATCGGCGTGTTCACCGTGGCTGAAGTTCAGGCGCGCGACATCCATACCGGCGTCGACGAGTTCCCGAAGGACGTCGGGGTCGGAGGTTGCCGGGCCCATAGTGCATACGATCTTGGTACGTCGGGTCACGCCTCGAGCCTAGCCCCCATGGTGCGCGCCCACCATCGGAGTCCGTAACCCGCGCACCCGCGCCGGACCAGGCAACCCGGTGTGTCAGTCCTTCGGGTCCTCTGCTATTTCGGGCGCGTTCTCCCTGGTCGCCATGCCGCCGCTGCGCCCTTCGTCGGCGGGTCCGGGGCGACCGCCCTTCGGCTCACGCGCGTGCGATCCGCCGTCGTCGTTCGTCTCGCCGGAGTTGTCCGGGCGACTCTTCTTCTCTGCCATCACTTCGTCTCCTTCTCGGCCGGGACGCCCCCGGCAAATCTGTGCCGCCTCGTTCGCCGACCTCACGCGTCGAGGGAGGATCCACGGCCTGCCCGGCTGCCGCGATACGCGTCCCTGCGCACCTCGGCGACGACCGCGGGCCACATGCGCAACGTCGGGGGGCAGTGCACCACGGGATCGAACGAGGTCATCGCGGAGTCGTCCATGTCGAGTCGCGTCGTGAGGGTGACGTCACCGAAGTGCAGCGAGGGCCCGCGCGGGGGTGCCCAGCCGAGCGAGAAATGCAACGGCAGCACGTCGGGACGGAAGTCGTCCGTCGACGTCGTGTCCGGTTGTCGCCCGACGGGGGTCGCGAGCACCCAGCGCACGCGCTCGTCGCCGTATCGGCGGTAGGCGGTGAGGCTGCTGTAGCGGGCGCTCCCCCAGCCCCGCGCGGGGATGAGGACCGCCCGGGCCGGTGTCCAGGCGGTTGCGAGCAGCAGATCCCACGGGCCCGCTTGCAGCGAGACGCGCAGTGCGACGCCGAGGACGTCGGGAACCCCGATGGGCAGGCCGATACCGCGCGAGAGCCTGGCGGTGACCGCGTATCGCCCCGGCGGAACGGGTCCGCCTTCCTCGCGCGCCTCCAGGGCGCCGCGGAACAGGGCACCTTCGGGGTGGAACGCCCGTGCCCCCCGGAACGCGGAGGCGGCCCGGAACGCTCCGGACACTGCCGACCGCAGGGGCGCTGCGGGGCGGGGCAAGGTCGCGAGGTCGAGTGGCGGCACGGTGCGCGGATACCCGTTGCCACGTCGTTCAATCGGAGCGACAGTGTCGCCGCGGGCGGAGTGGAGCACCGGCCGCGGCGACATGAGCCTTACGGACGGAGCGGTCGCCCTTGCGGATCGCGAGTCTTGCTCCCGGTGAGCATCAGGATGCCGTCGACGAGGGGCCAGATTCCGCCGATACCGCAGGTCAGCCAGGTGACGGCGATCTGGGCGACCGCGGTGCCGGGATCACCGACGTAGAAGCGTCCGGCGCCGAATGCGCCGAGCACGATCTGGAGAACACCCGCGGTGACTTTCGACTTGTCCGAGTACGCCTCCCCGGTATAGGGGTTGCGTCCGAACGGCGCCGAGAGGTCGGTTCCGTAACCCTGCGGGCCATATCCCGGAGGCGGGCCGTACGACGACGGCGACGCCCCGTACGGGGCCGGCGAGGTGTCGGGGGTGGGAGTTCCCGGCACGGAGGTGGGATACCGGGGATCAGGAGTGCCGTAGACGGGACCCGACGTCCCGGTGCCACTTGCGGAGTTCGCGTCGGGATACGGATAGCCGCCCGGCGGCGGGTAGTCGGACTGGTGCTCGGCCGGCGGTGGATAACTCGGCGTGGTGCCCCAGCCCGGGCCGTTGCCGACTCCCGAGTAGGTGTCCCATCCCGGGCCCGGGGTGCCGGTATGGCCACCGAAGGATTCCGAGGGGGACTGTTGCTCGGACAACGAGGCGTGTGCCGTGGCGTCGTAGTCGAAGGTACGACCGAAGTCGCGGCGCGGTTCTCCGGTCTGCGGGGCGTCCCGGCCGGGGTCCTTGGGGTCGGAATGTTTGCGCAAATCCGGCTTGGCGGGCTCGGAGTCGTTCGAGTCGGACGCGCCCGGGTCCGGTGTGGTCACGAGTTGTCCCCCTTGCTCTCGCCCGGCGGTGCAGTATCGAGCCTAGCGGCGGTGTCGACACCGGCCTCGCTCTTGGCGGCATCGGCTCCTGCCGGCTGCTCCGCGACTGCGGGCTGCTCGATCGGCGCTGCTGCGCCCTCCGGCGCGGGAGCGTGCGGGTCGGCCCGCGTCCCGCCGAGCGTCGCCGGGTCTTCCCGCCCCTTGCGAGCGAAGATCACGTAGGCGACGGCGAGGAGGAACACGATGCCGGAGGTGAAGGTGTTGATCCGGATTCCGGCGATCTCGGTGGCCGGATCCGTGCGCATCAGTTCGATCCAGAAGCGCCCGGCGCAGTACCCGGCGACGTACAACGCGAAGAGACGCCCGTGCCCGATGGCGAATCGGCGGTCGATCAGGACCAGCAGCACGACCACGGCGACGTTCCACAGCAACTCGTACAGGAACGTCGGGTGGACGACAGCGGCCACTTCACCGGTGGAGACACCGTCGATCAGCGAGGGCGACACGCGACCGGCGTCGTCGGCGCGCTGGTAGATCTCGAGGCCCCACGGAACGGTGGTTTCCCGGCCGTAGAGCTCCTGGTTGAACCAGTTACCGAGGCGTCCGATCGCCTGGGCGAGCAGGATGGCCGGGGCCAGCGCGTCACCGAACGCGGGCAGTGGGATGCCGCGACGGCGGCAGCCGATCCAGGCACCCACCGCACCGAGTGCGACGGCTCCCCAGATTCCGAGTCCGCCCTCCCAGATCTTGAGGGCGTCGGCGGGGTTCGCGCCCTCTCCGAAGTACTTCTGCCAGTCGGTGGCGACGTGGTAGAGCCGGCCGCCGACGAGGCCGAACGGGACGGCCCACACGGCGATGTCGAGGACCGTGCCGGGCTTGCCGCCGCGGGCTACCCAGCGGCGATCGCCCCACCAGATCGCGACGACGATGCCGACGATGATGCACAGGGCGTAGGCGCGCAGGGCCAGGGGGCCGACGTACCAGACGCCCTGCGACGGACTGGGCAGATAAGCCAGAACAGACGCTGTGGTTGTCACGACGCCACGCTAGCCGAGCGGACGCCCCGCGCGAGATCTTGTGTCAGGGCGAGCAGAGCGTCGCGGCCCTGGGCCGCCGCCGTCACGAGCGCCGAGCCGACGATCACACCGTCCGCGTAACCGGCGATCTCTGCGGCCTGCTCGCCGTTGCGGACGCCGAGACCGACGCCGACCGGGATGTCGCTGTGGGTGCGCACGCGGGCCACGATCTCGGGTGCGCGGTTGTCGACCTGGTCGCGGGCGCCGGTGACACCCATCGTCGAGGTCGCGTAGACGAAACCGACGCACTGCTCGAGCGTCTTGGCCAGCCGCTCATTGGTGGACGACGGCGCGACGAGGAACGTCCGGCCGAGGCCGTACTTCTCCGCCGCGGCGATCCACTCTCCGGCCTCGTCCGGGATGAGGTCCGGGGTGATCATCCCGAGGCCGCCGGCTGCCGCGAGGTCGCGGGCGAAGTTGTCGACGCCGTAGCGCATCACCAGGTTCCAGTAGGTCATCACCACTGCGGCTCCGCCCGCGGCGTTCACCGCTTCGACCGCCCGGAACACGTCGCGCACCTTCACGCCGTTGGCGATGGCCTCGAACGCGGCTTCCTGGATGGTGGTGCCGTCCATCACCGGATCGCTGTAGGGGATGCCGACCTCGATGAGATCGCACCCACCTTCGACGAGGGTGGCCATGGCGTCGAGCGATCCATCGACGGTGGGATAGCCGACGGGGAGATACCCGATCAGCGCGGCTCGGTTCTCCGCGCGGCAGGTGGCGAAGATCTGGGTGAGGCGTTCGTGCGGGGCGCTCACTGCGCGGCTCCTTGGGTGCTGTCGCTGTCGTTTGCCGGAAGGTAGCCGAACCACCGGGCGGCGGTGTCGACGTCCTTGTCGCCCCGGCCGGACAGGCTCACGAGGATGATCGCGCCCTCCCCCAGCTCGGATCCGAGTTGGAGCGCACCGGCAACGGCGTGGGCCGATTCGATCGCGGGAATGATGCCTTCGGTGCGGCACAGCAACCCGAAGGCGTCCATGGCCTCGGTGTCGGTGACCGCGCGGTACTGCGCACGGCCGATGTCGGCGAGCCAGGAGTGCTCGGGCCCGACGCCCGGGTAGTCGAGACCTGCCGAGATGGAATGCGATTCGATGGTCTGGCCGTCTTCGTCCTGGAGCAGGTACGAGAACGCGCCGTGCAGCGCGCCGTGGGTGCCACCGCCGATGGTCGCGGCGTGCCGGCCCGTCTCCACGCCGTCACCGCCGGCTTCGCAGCCGATCAGCTTGACCGCCGGGTCGTCGATGAAGGGGTGGAAGATGCCGATGGCATTCGATCCGCCGCCGACGCACGCGACCACGGCGTCGGGCAGGCGGCCGGTCATCGCCCGCACCTGTGCCCGTGCCTCGAGCCCGATGATGCGCTGGAAGTCGCGCACCATCGCCGGGAAGGGATGCGGTCCGGCCGCGGTGCCGAAGCAGTAGTACGTGTCGTCGGCGTTGGTCACCCAGTCGCGCATGGCTTCGTTGATCGCGTCCTTGAGAGTGCGCGACCCGGTCTTGGCGGCGATGACCTCGCCTCCGAGCAGTCGCATGCGCGCCACGTTCAGGGCCTGGCGTTCGGTGTCGACCTCGCCCATGTAGACGCGGCACTCGAGGCCGAGCAGGGCACACGCGGTGGCGGTCGCGACGCCGTGCTGGCCGGCGCCGGTCTCGGCGATGATCCGGGTCTTGCCCATGCGCTTGGCGAGCAGCACCTGGCCCAGCACGTTGTTGATCTTGTGCGAGCCGGTGTGGTTGAGATCTTCGCGCTTGAGGAGGATGCGCGCCCCGCCGGCGTGTTCGCTCAGCCGGGTCGCTTCGAACACCGGGGACGGACGGCCGGTGTAGTCACGCTGCAACCGGTCGAGTTCGGCGAGGAACCCGGGGTCGGTCCGCTCCTTCTCGTACGCGGCGGTGACCTCTTCGATGACCGCCATGAGCGCCTCGGGAACGTAGCGTCCACCGAAGACCCCGTAGTGGCCGCGTGCATCCGGTTCGTGGGCGGTGGGAGTGGACACGGCGTCACTCATCGAGGGAAGACCGTGTCCCTTGGCGAAAAGTGCGGAATCGTCTGCAGTCACGTGTCCAGTCTGCCCCACGTGACGGTGTCGATCATGCCCGGGTCCGACCCCGGGGTACCGCTCAGCGCGCAGGCTTGGGGCACGACGGATGCGTACCGACCGTCACGAGTTCCGCGACGGCCTGCCGCGGGTCGCCGCTGGTCACCAGACCCTCGCCCACCAGGACCGCGTCGGCTCCGGCGCCGGCGTAGGCGAGCAGGTCGGCCGGTCCCCGGACGCCCGACTCCGCGATCTTGATGACGTGGCTGGGCAGTCCGGGCGCGATCCGCCCGAAGGTGTTCTTGTCGACTTCGAGAGTCTTGAGGTTGCGCGCGTTGATGCCGATCACCGTCGCGCCGGCTTCCAGCGCGCGGTCGGCCTCTTCTTCGGTGTGCGCTTCCACCAGCGCGGTCATTCCGAGCGATTCGGTCCGATCGATCAGCGCCGTCAGGACGGTCTGCTCCAGGGCGGCCACGATGAGCAATACGATGTCTGCCCCGTGCGCACGCGCCTCGTGGATCTGGTACGGACCGACGACGAAATCCTTGCGGAGTACCGGGATACGAACTGCGCGCCGCACCGCGTCGAGATCGGCGAGGCTGCCGTGGAAGCGGCGTTCCTCGGTGAGAACACTGATCGCGCGCGCCCCACCGGCCTCGTAGGCCTTGGCCAGTTCGGCGGGATCGGCGATGTCGGCGAGCGCACCCTTGGACGGGCTGGCGCGCTTGACCTCCGCGATCACTGCGATGCCGGGCTCACGGAGAGCGGCCTTCGCATCGATGGGCGCGGGCGCGGCAGCACCGGCGGCCTTGACGGAAGCGAAGTCGACAACCGCCTCACGGGCGGCGACGTCGGCTCGCACACCTTCGAGAATCGAGTCGAGAACAGTCATCGTGGCTCGAGTCCTTTCCCACCCTTGTCAATCCCGATGTGATTAAGCTCATCGGATTTCCTCAGAGCCTAGTGGGCGCGCCCGGGGCACTCATCGCCGGGTACCCGAATCGGATACGTCCCCGTCGTCGGGCCCGTCGTCACCCCGGTCGACGGTGGGATCCTCGCCCGCATCCATTGCGTCCCACAGGGTCCGTTCGGTCATCGGCTCGTCGCTCTCGGCACGTCGCACGGCCGCGTCGCGGCGCGCTGCCGGGCTGTCGTACTTCGACGACAACCCCGCCTGTTCGCGCGGAGTCCGCCACAGCGCGACCGCGGCGGCGAGCGCCAGGCCCGCGCCCAGGAGTGCCAGAACCGCCGGCAGCGGGGACACGGTCACGGCCGTGACGGTGGCACGACCGGGGAGTTCGGCGATGCGGGCCGCGGTATCCGCGTCGCCCCCACCGACGAGCAACTGCACCGCCGGGATCGCCGCTGCTACCGCGACCAGTCCCACCGCGATCGACACGACGCGCAGCGCCCGTCCCCGGACCGCGAACGCCGCGGCGATCGCGGCGAGCAGCGCGAGCGCGAGAGGCGTGGTGGCGGCAGCCCACTTCGCGCCCTCGAGATCGATGACGCGGTCGGCGCCGAGTCCGTCGGACGACTCGGCACTCACCCACGTCATCCTGCTCGACCCCCACAGCGCCGCGGCGCCGAGCGCGAGCAGACCGGCCGCCACGACGGTCGGTCGACGGCCGACGCCGGTGCGGGGAGCGTCCGCGGGATCGGGCACCGGCGCGCTCACAGTGCGCCTCCGCCGTAGTTGGTAACCGTCGCCGCCGCAGCGACCGCTGCGAGAGCGGACATCGCCTTGTTGCGGGCTTCGGTGTCCTCGGCCTCGGGAACGGAGTCGGCGACGATGCCGGCGCCCGCCTGGACGTACGCGACCCCGTCCTTGATCAGCGCGGAGCGGATGGCGATCGCGGTGTCCGCATCGCCGGTGAAGTCGAGGTAGCCGACGATGCCGCCGTAGATGCCGCGCCGGGTGGGTTCGAGTTCTTCGATCAGTTCCATCGCCCGTACCTTCGGCGCCCCCGAGAGCGTTCCGGCCGGGAAACAGGCGGTGACGGCGTCGAGCGCGCGATTGCCGTCGGCGAGCCGTCCGGTGACCGTGGACACGAGATGCATCACGTGGCTGTAGCGCTCGATGTGGCGGTAGTCGTGCACCTTCACGGTGCCCGGCTCGCAGACCCGGCCGAGATCGTTGCGCCCGAGGTCGACGAGCATGAGGTGCTCGGCGTTCTCTTTCTCGTCGTGCAGCAGATCCTTCTCGAGCAGCGTGTCCTCCTCCTCGTCGGCGCCACGCCACCGGGTCCCCGCGATCGGGTGCGTGGTGGCGGTGCCGTCGGCGACGGTGACGAGCGCTTCCGGGCTCGAGCCGACGATGGAGAACGCGGTGTCGCCGTCCGGCCCGGGGATGTGCAACAGGAACATGTACGGGCTCGGGTTCGACGCCCGGAGCATGCGGTAGACGTCGATGGGCGCAGCGTCACAGTCGATTTCGAAGCGCTGCGAGAGCACGACCTGAAACGCTTCACCGGCTTCGACGTCTCCGATGAGTTTGCGGACGTCGCTGCTGAACGCCTCGGTGGTGCGCTGACGCCGGTACTGCGGTTCGGGCCGTGAGAAAGTCGCGACGGTGGCCGGTGCCGGTGCGGCGAGGGCGGCGGTCATCCGGTCCAGCCGGGCGACCGAGTCGTCGTACGCCTCGTCGACGCGCTGGTCGGAACCGTCCCAGTTGACCGCGTTGGCGATGAGCCAGATGGTGCCTTCGTGGTGGTCCACGGCGGCGAGATCGGTCGCGAGCATCATCACCAGTTCGGGGATCTGCAGATCGTCGTCGGCGATTTGCGGCAGCTTCTCGAGATACCGGACGGTGTCGTACCCGAGGTAGCCGACCATGCCGCTGGTGAGGGGCGGCAGGCCGTGGATGCGGTCGGTGTGGAGCAGTTCGAGGGTCTCGCGCAGTACGTCGAGGGGATTACCGCCGGTGGGCGTACCGGCGGGGACGTGCCCGTACCACGCGGCTTCGCCGTCGACGACGGTCAGCGCAGCGGGACTTCCCGCACCGATGAACGACCACCGCGACCACGACCGGCCGTTCTCCGCGGATTCGAGCAGGAACGTGCCGGGACGGTCGTCCGCGAGCTTGCGGTACGCCGAGAGCGGCGTCTCCGCGTCCGCGAGCACCTTGCGGGTCACGGGGACCACGCGATGCTCTCGCGCCAGTTCCCGGAACTGCTCGCGCGTCGTGGTCGAATCGGACCAGCCACCGGCGGGAACATCGGTGGTGGCTGCGGGAATGGTGGTGGGCTCGCCGGACATGTCGCCCATCATCCCAGGGATCATCCCGGGCGGCGCAGGCGCGGTCACCGCCGACGGCACCGGCGCCGCGCCGGGAGCGCCGCGGGTCTCAGGCGACCTGGATCGAACGCTTGGCCAGGCCCATCCAGAACCCGTCGACGACCTGTTCTGGCGGCCGGGCCGGATCCCGGGCCAGGCCCAGGGTGACGAACAGCGGCGCGAAGTGCTCGATGGTCGGGTGCGCGTACGGCATGCCGGGGGCGCGGTTGCGGAAATCCAGCAGCGCGTCGACGTCGCCGCGTGCGAGTTGCTCTCCTGCCCAGTGATCGAACTCGGCGGACCATCCCGGCGCGGGAGCCTCGGGTCGCGGGTCGCGCAGAAACGGGAGTCCGTGCGTCGTGAAACCGGAGCCGATGATGAGCACTCCTTCGTCCCGCAGCGGCCGCAGTCGCTCGCCGAGGTGCAGGAGACGCTGCGGATCCAGGGTCGGCAGCGATATCTGCAGGACCGGGATGTCGGCGTCCGGGTACATCACGGTCAGCGGCACGTAGGCACCGTGGTCGAGGCCTCGGTGCGGTTGCTGCACGACGGGTTCCCCGTCGGGCATCAGCATCGCCACCCGCCGGGCGAGATCCGGGGCTCCGGGCGAGGCGTAGGTGACCTCGTAGAAGCGGCGCGGGAAACCGCCGAAGTCGTAGACGAGCGGTGTCCCCGTGGTGGTGGACCCGATCGTGAGGGGCGCCGATTCCCAGTGCGCAGAGACGACGAGGATCGCGGTCGGCCGGGGCAGGTCGGCGGCCCACGTGCGGAGTTGGTTCACCCACAGTTCGCTATCGACCAGGGGCGGCGCCCCGTGACTGAGGTAGAGGGCGGGCATCTCGCTCATGAAACTCCTTAACTTGAAGCTTCAACTATCATAGCGCGAGACGGTAGTGTCGCCGAATCGCTCCCCCGGCGCCTGCGCCGCGGCCCGGTGCGACAGGCTGGACGCAGGACTACGGAAACGAGGACGCCCCGATGAACAGCGAGAACCCCCGGTGGCTCGACGCCGAGCAACAGGCGGCGTGGCGAGCCCTGGTTTCGGTGATCACACGGCTGCCCGCAGCGCTCGACACCCAGATGCAGCGCGACTCCGACATGACGCATTTCGAGTACTTCGTGCTCGCCGTGCTCTCGGAAGAACCCGAGCATCGCCTCCGGCTGAGCACCCTCGCAACCGAAGCCAATGCGTCGCTCTCGCGCCTCTCCCACGTCGTCACCCGACTCTCCAAGCGAGGGTGGGTGCGCCGCGAACCGATCCCCGGCAGCCGCGGGTCCTACGCCGTACTCACCGACGCCGGGCACGCGAAAGTCGTCGAGTCCGCCCCCGCGCACGTGGACACCGTCCAGCGCTTGGTGTTCGACGGACTCGACGAATCACAGGTGCGTGAACTCACGCGCCTCGGCACGGTGCTCGTCGAGCAGATCGACAAGGGAATCGCCGCCGGCACCGGAAAGGCCTGATCCCGCTATCCCGCGCCGCGGCCCTTCGGCACGTCGCGGAACGCGAGGTTGGGGTCGTGGCTGCGTTCGCGGGGCATGCCCAGCACTCGTTCACTGATGGCGTTGCGGGCCATCTCCGTGGTGCCGCCGGCGATACACCACACCTGCCGCATCAGATAGTCGACTCCCCGCTCGGCGACCGCGCCGTCGTCTTCGTCCCACGCGGCACCGTCCGCACCGGTGAACTCGTACCCGATGGTGACCAAACGGGATTCGATCACGCCGGACATCAGCCGGGCGATGCTCGCCGACTGATCGGAGATCGTCCGGCTCGCCATCCCCTGCGCGACGCGGCGACTCAGTGCCTGCTTGACCAGTTCGAGACCCCGAGCCTCGCCGAGCAGGTCGCGGGCGACCGGATCGTCGAGCCGTCCGGCGTCGCGGGCGACGTCGAAGAGTTCGGATATGCGGGATCCGCCACGGACCGAGCCCGACGGGATGGTGGTGTACGGCGAGTTCAGGTACATCCGCTCGTGGAACATCCACCGGGTCCCGACCGTCCAGCCGTCGTCGACCTCACCGATTCGGTCACTGTCGGGCACCCGCACGTCGGTCAGATACTCCTGACAGAATTCGCTGGACCCGCTGAGCATTTCGATCCGGTGTACCTCGATCGACGGCTGCTTCAGCGGCACCATGAAGACGGTCAGTCCGTGGTTCTTCGGCACGTCCCAGTTGGTGCGGACCAGGCACAGCGCCCAGTCCGACCACCAGGCGCCGGTGGTCCAGATCTTCGACCCGTTGAGGATCCAATCGTCGCCGTCGCGGATCGCGGTGGTCACCGCCCCCGCGACGTCCGATCCGCCGCTCGGCTCGGACAGCATCTGCATCCACAGTTCCTCGCCCTTGAGCATCGCGGGAATATGACGGCGTTTCTGCTCCTCGGTGCCGAATTCGAGCAGGACCGCTGTGCACGGCACGAAGGTGGGCACCTGTAGCCGCGACGGGTATTCGTAACCGCGGAGTTCCTCGTTGAGTACCTGCTGGTACGGCCGCGTGAGCCCCTGCCCGCCGTATTCGCGGGGCACGCAGATTCCTGCGAGACCGGCGTCGAAGAGTGCGCGCTGAAGGTCGCGTTCCCGTTGGACCGCGGCGAGTTCTTCCTCGTCGGAGCTTTCCTCGCGCAGCACCCCGATGTGGGACGCGAAGTCGGACCGTTGCAGATTGGCGCTGATCCATGGGCGGGCGCGGGCACGGAAATCGTCGAGCGATTCCACGTCCCGGTCGGTCGCCGAACTCTCGACGGTCATCGGTTGGCCTCCTGGTATTCGACGATGTCGGCGATGCGGGCGCGATGCTCGGCGGGCGTCCCGTAGTTCGACCGGTTGGCGGCGCCGCGCCGCGCGAACAGATGCAGATCGTGCTCGAACGTGATGCCGATACCGCCGTGGATCTGCATGCAGTCCTGGAACAGTTCTCCGCCGTAGTGACCGATGTACGCCTTTGCGGCCGAGACCAGTTCCGGCGCGTCCGCTGCCTGCGTCGCCACGGCGAACGCGGCGCTGTCGCTGATGCCGTGGCTGGCCTCGAGCCACATCTTCATGTCGGCGAACCGGTGCTTGAGTTCCTGGTAGGAGGCCAGGGGGCGACCGAACGAGTACCTGTCGAACGCCCATTCCACCGTGAGGTCGAAGGCGGCCTGAAGCGCGCCGACGGATTCTGCGCAGCCCAGCACGGCGCCGACGCGCAGCGCACGTTCGGTGTCGGCTGCGGCGCCGCCCGCGGCACCGACGAGCGCGGTGGCGGGTAGGCGTACCTCGGTGAACTCGACGGCGGCGTAGCGGCGGGTGATGTCGATGGACTTCAGGGGAACGATCCGCACACCGGGGGCCTCACGCGGCACGAGTACGTGTGAGAGGCCGTCACCGGTACGTCCGGTCACGAGCAGGAAGTCGGCCGAGACCGCCGCCTCGACGGGACGCTTCGTTCCGCGCACGACGACCTCGTCGCCGTCCACAGTGATCTCGACGCCGTCGGAGGCTACCTTGCCGCCCGCACGAGGCTCCTCGAAACACCATGCAGCGGTGGCAGTTCCTTCCACGAGTGAAGCCAGAACATCTCCGTGCGCCTCGGCGTGCCGGCTCAGGAGGTCGGCGACGACGTTGGTGGGGACCAGCGGGCCCGGAGCCGCATGCGTACCGAACTCGTATGCGACCAAGGTCAGATCGACGAGGCCGTGGTCGCCGATCGACCCACCACCTGTGGCGTCCCCCGCGAGCAGGCTGGTCCAGCCGAGCTCGGCACCGCTTCGCCAGTATTCCGCGCCGAACCCCGCCGGGTCGTGGCGGAGGCGACGGATCTCGGCCACGGGCACCCGGTCGGTGAGGAACCGAGATGTGGTGTCCCGGAAGAACTCTTGATCCGGACTCGGATCCAGCAACATGCACTCCCCTATCCACTTTCAGTTTACGTATATATGACTCTCAATACAGAGAACACTATTCTCTATCAATGCGAAAGGTCCGGGGTGACATTCGTCGGGACGCCGAGCAGCCCGGGCCGGGCGAGCACCGGCGGACCGGGTGCCGGGTATGGCAGAGTCGCCGCTGTGCCCTTGATTCAGATCAGCCAGACACCAGGTCTCACGCCGGAGCAGAAGCGCGCAGTAATCGCAGCGGTGACCTCGGCGTACGCCGAAGCAGCCGGAAAGAATCCGGACAAGGTGTGGGTGACGATCACCGAGGTTCCCGGCGAGAACTGGGGCGTGGGCGGCGTTCCGCTGAGCTGACACCTTCGGCGTCCCAGCGCTCCGCGGGCACCCGGGCATACACCACACCGAGCGGACCTCGGAATTGTGATCGGCCCACCGATGAGCCCCGAGTCTGTTTTTATTCGAAGGTATGTGCGAATATTGCGGACATGGGGTCGTGTGAGCGTACGCGTGGGCCGCCGCCGGCATCGATGTTCAGGCGGCCGCCACACCCCGCCGCTGCGCGCGCCGCCCAGGACGCCGGTGCGCGGCAGCCCCTCCCCCGTGGCGGACGGTTCTTCGGGTTTTCCACCCGTGAGCCCTTCGATTTCGGCCACGGACGCCGCGCAGCGGACCATTGCCCTTGGCGTTTCCAGCCGAGTTCGCATCGCATTCGCTCTTCGATCGAATCTCCAGGAGCCCTCATGCCGAGCGAAAACCGTTCGACCGCCTCAGGTCGAGGCGGCAATGTCATCCGCGCGGGCGCCGACGCCCTGCCGTGCGACGGTCAGGACCCCGACCTGTGGTTTGCCGAGGACCCGTCAGACGTGGAACTGGCCAAATCCCTGTGCACCGGATGTCCCGTGCGTGCGCGCTGCCTCGAGACAGCGCTCGCCCGCCGAGAGCCGTGGGGAGTGTGGGGTGGCGAAATCATCAACCAGGGTGCGATCGTCGCTCGCAAACGCCCCCGTGGACGTCCCGCACGAGGTCCGATCAGCCAGCCGCGAAAAGACTTGGTGTGCGCCTGATCGTGCCGTGGTATTCGGCGCTGCCGTCGCTGGACGCACTCCTGGGTCCTGCACCCCATGACCGAGTCGGTTGATCCTTCGGCAGATGTCCCGCCTCGTTCGTGCGCCCTTAACTGCGGGACATAGTTTTTTCACGTACCGGGTATTCGCTCCTGTGCGCCTCGACCCGGACGATCGCCGCCGTCCCGACCGTGGGATCCAGATCCGCGACGTTGCTGAACACCTCCGTGTTGTTCTGTCTGCCGGACCTGCCGATGGGCGCGACCGCACAGTTACCGGCATCAGCGACGATTCCCGAACGGTGCAGCCCGGCGATCTGTACGTGGCTCTTCCCGGACACCGATTCCACGGCCTCGACTTCGATGCCGATGCCGCGGCCCGCGGCGCCGTCGCCGTGCTCAGCGACCGGCCTTCTCGACTCCTGCCCACCTTGATCGTCGACCGGCCACGCGACCGGGTCGGCGGGCTGGCGTCCTGGATCTACGGCCATCCCTCGCACGAACTGCAGGTCCACGGCGTCACCGGCACCAACGGCAAGACGAGCGCGACCTATCTCCTCGACGCCGCCCTCGCTGCCACCGGTGTCGTCACAGGCTTGATCGGTGGTGTCGTCGTCCGGGGACCGGAGAGCACCCGGCCCGCCACACACACCACGCCGGAAGCCGCGGTGATCCAGCGGACCCTCGCGGAGTTCCGGGACCAGGCCGCGAGGGCGGTGACACTGGAAGTGTCGTCGCACGCCGTCAGCCACGGCCGCGTCGACGGCGTGCGGTTCCGTACGGTCGCCTTCACCAATCTCGGACCGGACCATCTCGACTTCCACCACACGATGGAGGAGTATTTCGCCGCCAAGGCAGCGCTGTTCACCTCCGACCGCGCGCAAGCGGCCGCGGTGAACATCGACGACGAGTACGGCAGACGGTTGGCCGCCACAACGGACGTACCGGTGTGGACGCATTCGACGCGCGACCCGGGCGCCGACGTGTACGCAGACTCGATCCGGTGCGACGTTCACGGCAGTACCTTCACCGTGCACACTCCGACCGGTCACGCCGGAGTCCGTCTGGCCCTTCTCGGCCCCCACCAGGTGGCCAATGCACTGACAGCGCTCACCTCGATAGCCGCAGCAGGGCACGACGTCCTGCAGGCCGCCGCGGGCTTGGAAACTCTCGCCTGCGTGCCCGGCCGACTCGAGCGCGTCGAGGCCGACCACGGCATCCTCGGCCTGGTCGATTTCATGCACAACACCTCCGGACAGCAGGAACTACTGCCGTTCCTGCGGTCGCTGGCAGCCGAGCGCCGACTGATTCTCGTGATCAGCGCGACCGGAGAGCGCGATCCCGGAAAGCGCTTTCCGATCGGCCACACCGCGGCGACCTACGCCGACATCGTGGTCGTCACCGACGACAGTCCGTACAACGACGACCCCAGGCTCCTCAGGGAAGCGGTCGCCGAAGGCGCGCATGCGGCGCAGAGCGCCCACGTGGTCGTCGAAGGCGACCGTCACCGCGCTTTCGAGATCGCTGCCTCCCACGCGAGGCCCGGGGATGTTCTCGTCGTGGCGGGACGGGGCAGTGAGCAGCGCCTGGTCTCGGGCGACTCGGTGCGGATGTTCGACGACAGGGAAGAACTGGAACGCGCGCTGCAGCGGATGCAGCGCAGTGTTCGAAGGACCCGAACCGGTCGTGAGACCCGCGGACGCTGATCGGGAGACACGGGCGACCGACCCTCCCCACTTTGGGTTCGTGCGCGTCGACACGGCCTCCGGCCGGATGCTTCCCGTGTATGTTCCGGTTATGCCCGACGACGTCACCGGGATCAGCACACTCGCCGAAGCCCAGCAGACGCTCGCGTCTCAACCGTTCAGTGTTCTGATCGGAGCACAACTCGTCGTGTACACGAGGGGCCGCGCCGAACTGGAGATTCCGCTCAGACCGGACCTGTTGCAACAGTTCGGTTTCGCACACGGCGGGGTCCTGGCCTACGCAGCCGACAACGCACTCACCTTCGCCGCCGGTACGGTCCTCGGTCCGTCGATCGTGACGACGGGGATGACGCTCGATTACCTACGTCCGGCGAAGGGCCCACTGGTGCGCGCGGTCGCTACCGTCGTCAACGGCGGCCGTACTCAGGCGCTGTGCCGATGTGAGATCTACTCCGTCGACGACGACGGCCAGCAGAAACTTTGCGCGGCTGCCCAGGGTGGTGCGCGCTTCATCGACCTGAATCGCTGACCGTCGAGGTGCGCCCCCGAAGCACATTTCGGCCGGATAGTCACTGGTTCTGTTCGGCCCGACCGTAAGCCGTGACGTTTTGCGCCGACGTTGCTTGGCTGCCTTCATGACAGACGAACCTCAGCGTGTGGATGCCGCGCGCGCCACGTTGCTCAACGAGGACTGGGCCGCAGTCGTCGCGGGCCTGATCCTCATCGCTGCCGTGTTGCTCGGCGTGATTCCCTCGGGACTGGTCCCGTGACGACGCGCGATACCGACGGGCAGAACGGTGCCGTCGAGACCGAGAGCGCACCCCAGAAAGACGGTGCGAGGCAGACCGACGGCGCGACGAAGGCCGAGGCGGCACCCGCACGGCGACCCTCCGCTCCTGCATTGGCCGCGGCGGGCGTAGCCGTCGTCATCGTGCTCGGCGCCCTCACCAGATTCCTCGAGCAGAACGTCCCGGACTGGGCGGAGGGAGGCCCCTTCGAACGGGTGGCGGGAGCGATCGAGTTCCCCGTCTACGCGATCGCGATCGGCCTGCTCGGGAATCTCGTCCTGACCCGCACGGGTGTGCGCGACAAGCTTTCCGGTGGTTTCCGCACCGAGTTCTTCATCAAGACCGGGCTGGTTCTGCTCGGCGCATCCATCAACCTGACCGTGCTCGCGACGGCAGCCGGGCCGGCGATCCTGCAAGGTCTGCTGCTGATCACCGCCGTGTTCTCGTTCAGCTGGTGGTTCGGCGGGAAACTCGGACTGGACGAGAAGCTGCGGGCGCTGCTGTCCGCCGCGGTATCGATCTGTGGGGTCAGCGCCGCCATCGCCGCGGCCGGGGCTGTGCAGGCCAAGCGGGAACAGCTCGCGTACGCCGCGTCGTTGGTGATCGTGTTCGCATTGCCCTCGATCTTCCTGCTGCCCTGGCTCGCCGGCGTCTTCGGACTGTCCGATGTCGTCGCCGGCGCCTGGATCGGCGGCAACATCGACACCACCGCCGCCGTCGCGGCGTCCGGCGCGATCCTCGGCGACGACGCCCTGCAGATCGCCACGATCGTCAAGACGACCCAGAACGCCCTCATCGGTTTCGTCGCGGTGGGGTTGACCGCCTACTTCGCGCTGAAGGTGGAGCGTCGTCCCGGCTCGGCACGGCCGAGCATCGGTGACTTCTGGGAGCGCTTCCCGAAATTCGTGCTCGGTTTCATCGCCGCGTCGATCATCGGCACGCTGTGGGTGAAATTCGTCGACGACGGCAAGGCCGATATCTCCACCATCAACGACCTGCGGACGTGGTTCCTGATCTTCGCGTTCGTCTCTATCGGCCTGGAGTTCTCCGCGAAGGGACTGCGCGACGCGGGATGGCGCCCGGTAGTGGTGTTCGGATCGGCGACGGTGGTCAACATCGTCGTAGCGCTCGGTCTCGCAACGGTGTTGTTCGGCAACTTCGAACTGCCGCAGTGAGCGATCGCCCCGCACCTCGGTGCGGGGCGATCTCGTGTTCACCGTGTCGTGATCAGCCGGGCTGTTCCGCCCCCAGCAGTACGTCGGTGTCGAAGCAGGTGTGGGTGCCGGTGTGGCACGCCGCCCCGACCTGGTCCACGACGAGCAGCACGGTGTCGCCGTCGCAGTCCAGCCGCACCTCGTGCACGTACTGCGTGTGCCCGGAGGTCTCTCCCTTTACCCAGTACTGCTGCCGTGACCGCGAGTAGTACGTGGCCTTGCGGGTCGCGAGTGTTCGGGCCAGTGCCTCGTCGTCCATCCAGGCCATCATGAGCACGTCGCCGGTCGACTTCTCCTGGACGACCGCGGCGAAGAGTCCGTCGTCGTTGCGCTTGAGTCGTGCGGCGATCTCCGGGTTCAGGATGTCGCTCATCGGACGATGATCCCTTCCGCGCGCATCGCGTCCTTGACCTGGCCGATGGTGAGCTCACGGAAGTGGAAGACGCTGGCGGCGAGCACCGCGTCGGCGCCGGCGTGGACGGCAGGCGCGAAGTGTTCGACGGCTCCGGCACCGCCCGAGGCGATCACCGGAACGTCGACGGTCTCGCGGACCGACGCAATCATCTTCAGATCGAATCCGGCCTTCGTGCCGTCGGCGTCCATCGAGTTGAGGAGGATCTCCCCGACACCCAGTTCGGCGCCGCGGCGCGCCCACTCCACCGCGTCGATCCCGGTGCCCCGGCGACCTCCGTGGGTCGTGACTTCCCAACCCGACGGTGTGGGCTGCTGATCGGCGGGGACGGTGCGGGCGTCGACCGACAGCACGATGCACTGCGACCCGAAGCGCTCGGACATCTCCCTCAGCACCTCGGGACGCGCGATCGCCGCAGTGTTCACCGAGACCTTGTCGGCACCGGCGCGCAGTAGGCGGTCGACGTCCTCGACGGTGCGCACGCCGCCACCCACCGTGAGGGGAATGAATACCTGCTCCGCGGTGCGTGTGACCACGTCGAGCATCGTGCCGCGGTCTCCGCTCGAGGCGGTGACGTCGAGGAACGTGAGCTCGTCGGCGCCTTGAGCGTCGTAGAGCGCGGCGAGTTCGACAGGGTCGCCCGCGTCGCGCAGGTTCTCGAAATTGACACCCTTGACGACGCGTCCGGCGTCGACGTCGAGGCACGGGATGACCCGCACGGCCAGTGTCATGATCGATCTCCTTCGAAACGCGGATTCGTCGCGGATTGCACTATGTCCAGTATTTCACCGTGGATTCCGGGTGCGGCGGCGAGCACCGACCCCGAGCCGATGCGCCACGGCTTCCCGTGGAAATCGGTGGCGATCCCACCTGCCGCGCGCACGAGCGCGACACCGGCGGCGTTGTCCCAGGGATGGTGGCCGAAGACCACGGCACCGCCCAGCGAGCCCGCCGCGGTGTAGGCGAGGTCGACGCCGGTCGATCCGTGCATCCGCAGGCGCGAGACGCGCCGGCTCAACTCGGTGATCACCGCGAGCCGTTGCGTGCCCGGGACGCGGCCACGACTGTCGATGTCGAAACTGCCGACCCCGACCATCACGTCCTCGAGACGGCGCGGCTTCAATTTCTCGGCGATCTTCCCGTTGAACCACAGCGGGCCTTCGGCTACCGCAGAGAACCGCTGATCGGTCAGGGGTAGCCAGGTCAGTCCGATGACGGGAACCCCGTCCTGGACCAGAGCGAGCAGGATGCCCGCCATCGGCAGGCCCGCCGAATAGTTGACGGTGCCGTCGATCGGGTCGAGCAACCAGACGGTGCCCTCGCCGGCCGCCGGACCACCGAATTCCTCGCCGTGCACCGCGATTCCGGTGCGGTCGACGAGCTCGGCCGAAATCCGCCGTTCGAGTTCGAGATCGAGGTCGGTGGCGAAGTCGTTGGGTCCTTTGTCCACCGAACGCGGCGCGCCGTGCCCGGCGACGAAGCGCTCCGACACCTCGTCGAGCACATCACCCGCTATCGAGCGCAGACGGTCGAGATCGACGGATGCGGTCATGGGATCAACGGGACACGGCGTCGAGCGCCTCGGTCAGCGTGAACCGTCCTGCGTAGAGCGCCTTGCCGATGATCGCGCCTTCGACGCCCTCATCGACGAGCGTCGCGATGGCACGCAGATCGTCGACCGTCGACACACCGCCCGACGCGACGACCGGTGCATCGGTCGCTGCGCACACCTCACGCAGCAGGTCGAGATTCGGCCCGGTCAGGGTGCCGTCCTTCGTCACGTCGGTGACGACGTAACGGGAGCAGCCGTCGCGGTTGAGGCGCTCGAGCACCTCCCACATGTCTCCGCCGTCGGACACCCAGCCGCGTCCGCGCAGCCGCCACTCGCCGTCGATCAGCTTGACGTCGAGGCCGACGGCGATCCGGTCGCCGTACTCACCGATGGCGCGGGCACACCACTCGGGGTTCTCGATGGCGGCGGTACCGAGATTGACGCGTGCGCACCCGGTGGCGAGCGCCGCGGCCAACGTGGCGTCGTCGCGGATGCCACCGGAGAGTTCGACCTTCACATCGAGTTCGCCGACCACACCGGCGAGTAGTTCACGGTTGTCACCACGGCCGAAGGCGGCGTCGAGGTCGACGAGATGCACCCATTCGGCTCCGGCGTTCTGCCATTCGAGGGCGGCGTCGCGGGGAGATCCGTAACCGGTTTCGCTGCCTGCCTCTCCCTGGACGAGGCGAACTGCTTCACCGTTGGCAACATCGACTGCAGGCAAAAGGACCAGGCTCACTGTCCCTACATTAGTGCCTGCTCGAAGGAGACCACCACGCGCCATGGGCGGGAGGTCGCCCGCTGCGGTCAACGCAGTTTGATGGTGCCACCGTCGACCATGAGGGTCTGCCCTGTCACGTAGGCGGCGTCCCTGCTCGCGAGGAAAACTGCCACGCCGCCGATGTCGGTCTCCGGGTCGCCGAAACGGCCCAGCGGTGTCCTGGCCAGCAACGCCTTCTCGATGCCCGGATTCGCCTTCATGTAGGCCTCGACGCCCTCTGTCAATGCGAGCGGCGAGATGATGTTGACGTTGATGTCGTCGGCGGCCCACTCGTTGGCGGCGACGCGGCTGATCGCGCGGATCGCTTCTTTCGCCGCCGCGTACGACCCTTGCGTCACCAGACCGTCGATTCCGGCCCCGGAAGCGAAGTTGATCACCGATCCGCGATGCTCAGCGAGTTGCGGATGCGCCGCCTTCATCAACCAGAACGTCGGATAGAAGCCCGTTCCGAAGGACAGGTCGAGCATCTCCTGGGTGGTCTCGAGCAGCGGCGCCTGCCGAGAGGCGTGTGCGTTGTTGACGAGAATGTCGAGTCGACCGAACGCGTCCACCGCAGCCGTCACGATCGCGGCGGCGTTCTCCTCGACGGAGATGTCCGCCTTCATGAACTTTCCCGCGCCGCCGAGTTCTTCCTCGAGCGCCCTGCCGGCGTCGTCGTCGATGTCGACGAACAACACGCGGGCACCTTCCTTGGTGAACGCCCGGACGATCCCCCGCCCGATTCCGCCTGCACCACCGGTCACCACGGCGACCTTGTCCGTCAGCCTCATGCGGTACTCCTCTGCATCGAGTCGATCCGGGCCCGTCGCCGAGCGCGTGCTGCCGCGGCAGGCTCCAACTTTTTTGACCCTACTCATCTACACCCATCGACGACGGAAGTCTTCTGCTCTCCGAGACTGATGCCAGGTCCTCCCCCGAGCCCCGGCCAGGACCCCGTTGGGGCGACGGCCCATCCCCGACGGGGTCAGTCCTTACCCCGCCCGCGCCGCTCCGCTCAGGGCAACGCCGTCAGCGCTCCGATCGCCGCGGCGGTGGCATCCGAGATCGGCGCGTTGTCGTTCGGGACGTCGGCCCGACCGAGCACCGAATCCGACATGATCGTGAGCACCAGCGGCACCCCGTCCGGCGCCCACACCACCCCCGCGTCGACGACCGTGCCGTACCTCCCGGCACCCGTCTTGTCCGCCGCGGTCCATCCAGCCGGGAGCCCAGCACGGATCCGGGCGTCGGACGTGACGCTCGCCCGCATCCACCCGGTCAGCGTGCGCTGATGGTGTGCCGGCAGCACCGTGCCCAGCAGCAGTGCCCGGTAACCGGTCGCGAGCCCCACCACCGTCGACGTATCGCGCATGTCCCCGGGATCGGCGTTGTTGAGTTCAGGCTCCCAGCGGTCGAGGATCGTCGTGGTGTCCCCGATCGTGCGCGCGAAAGCGGTAACGGCCGCAGGTCCGCCCAGGCGCCGCAGCAAGAGATTTCCGGCAGTGTTGTCACTGCGGATCAATGCCGCCTCGCACAGCTGCGTATAGGTCACGGGCCGGCCCACCAACTCGGAGGTGACCGGCGAATTCTCCACGATGTCCCCGGGTTCGACCACGATGATGTCGTCGAGCCGCACCTGCCCCTGTGACTCGAGGCGGAGCAGCTCCGCCACGGCGTACGTCTTGAACGTCGAGCACATCGCAAATCGCTCGTCTCCGCGATACGCATAGGTCTTGCCCGAAGCCGGCAGCTGGGCGAGCACACCCAGCCGCACCGCGTGCCGTGCTTCGATTCCGGAGAGGGTGTCGTCGAGTGTCGACAGTTCCACCCTGGTTTCGGGTGGAGCGGCGGTCCCCACCGCTGCCGCCGCGTCGCCGGTCGCCGTATCGACGGAGCTGCATGCGACCATCGGCACGGCCGAGGCCGCCACCGCTGCGAGGAAAGTCCTGCGAGAGAGGGCTGTTCGAAATTTGTTCATGGCCGGTACAGAAGCATCGGAACACCATGCGATTCCAATACCGAACCCTCCCGAGCGCGAGACGGAAAATGTATCGACGCAGGTTGAAGCTACTATCGTCGGTCGCGCGTTCACGCCTGCACTCCGCAAGCCTCGGGACACGGCTTACCCCGCTGGTTCAATTGCGCCATGGATCTGATCCGACACCTCCGGTTCTTCGTCGCAGTCGCCGAGGAAGGCCATTTCAGTCGAGCCGCCGCAACCCTCGACATGACGCAACCGCCGCTGTCCCAAGGACTTCGCAAGCTCGAGGACCACGTCGGTCTCCCGCTGGTGCGCCGCACTCCGCGCGGCGCCGTACTCACCACCGCCGGCGCCGCGCTCCTACCCCGAGCGCGGCTGCTCGTGGACGATGCCGAACGCTTCTTCGCCGAGGCCAACCGCATCGCAGGTGCCCGTGGGCGGGTGCACTGGGGAGCGACCGCCGCATTGTCCGACCGAACCCTCATGTTGTGCGTCACCGCGCTCCGGACACCGGTGTCCGGGGTCGAAAGCACCGTGTCCACCGAGATCGCATCGACAGTCGACCTCGTCGAAAGCGTGCGGTCGGGGCTGTGCGATGTAGCGATCGTGGAACATCCTGCGCTGGTGGACGGCATACACGCCGGACCCGTCGTGAAGCTCCCACGCTGGATTGTGGTGCCCGCGAGCCACCGCAGCGCGACAGCCGGCCGGCCCACCTTCCCGATGCTGAGCGACCTCACGTTTGCCAGGACCGCCCGTTCCGCCAACCCTCCCGCATTCGACGCCGTCCGCGACCTGCTTCGTGAGCGCGGCGCCGACTCGTCGACCGTGACGGTGCGCGACGACCGGACAGTGCTGAGTTCGGTTGTCGCCGGTGGGTGTTTCGGTCTCACCACGACACCACCCGGCGCGGTGCCTGGCGCCGCGTGGCTGCGGCTGGCACCGGACGCGGTCGCATTACGAGTGCGAGTCGTGCGGCGGATGAATACCATCGACAACGCCTCCGCCGACGCCCTCGACCGCGTTCTGTTCCGGGAGCGCGTCAAGTGAGCGCCGAAACTCCCGTGCAGGCAAGAATCCGTGCGGTGTTCGCGGACGCCGGGTGCACCGGATGGTTGCACGCCCGGCGATGTGGCGGGGATCGGCCGGGTAGCGATTCGGATTCGACCATTTCCGTCGGCGGAGACGACCGCGTCGTCCTCGCTTCGGTGTACAAACTTCCGCTGCTCCTCGCGTTCTGCACTCTCGTCGACGAGGGCGTGCTCGATCCTCTCGCCGAAGTGCGTGTGGATCCATCGCACTGCACACCGGGCCCCACAGGGTTGTCGGTCATGCACGACCCGGTCACCCTCTCGCGGCGTGATCTGGCGACATCGATGATGACCGTGTCGGACAACGCCGCAGCCGACGTGCTGCTCGGCGAGATCGGGCGCAAACCGGTGGACGACGTGCTCTCACGGCTGGGTCTGACCCGCACCCGAATAGTCGGCGGCACAGCAGACCTGCAACGCAGTCTCGTGGAGGACACCGACAGTCACACCACCGCGGAAGCGTTCGCCGCCCTCGCGAACAACGACGAGGCGTGGACGGTATCGGCCTACGACCCCGCCTACACGAGTGCGACCGTCCCGGAGGAGATGACGCGACTGCTGTGCGCGGTCTGGTCCGGAAAGGTGCTGTCCGCCGAACAGACGCTGTTCGTGCAGCGTGTGATGCGCACCCAGATCTGGCCGCACCGCATCGCATCGGCTTTTCCATACCGGGGGGTGACGGTCGCAGGGAAGACCGGCACGATCGGCGTCATCCGCAACGAGGTCGCGGTGGTCGAGTTCCCCGGTGAACACGCCGTGGCCGTTGCGGTGTTCACACGGGCTGCGCGGTCCGATCCGGCCCTGCCGGCGGTCGACGTCGCGATCGGAGAGGCGGCCCGCGTGGCGGTCACTGCGCTGCGGCGTCCACTCGTGCTGGAATGACAGTGCTCCCGCCGGGCAGCGACTCCACTCGCACCCCGATCGCGACTATGAGGATGCCTTCCCCGGCGAGGACGACTCCCGCAGCGCGCGGTGTTGGCTGTCTGATTCATCGCAGCAGGTAGGGCCTGCAGCCGGGAATCGCGTTCGGTGCTGTGGGGTGGCCTGGCTGGTTCTCGGGCTGGTTCCGGACGTCGGCGAAGCTCAGGTTGATCGCTCTCGCCTTCGGGTCCTGTAGGTGTGGCAAGAGGTTTGGATTTCCACCTACATCCCATTCGAAGTCGACCGCATCAGGTCAGGGGCGGGAGCGTGCGGAGAGGTCGCGGATGAAGCGTGCGATGTCGGCGGGCTTCTCTTCGGCCATGAAGTGCCCGGCCTCGATGGGCTCATAGGTCAGATCAGGTGCCCACGCCCGCCAGAGCGACGCGGCGTCGAACCCCAGCTGGGACCCCCAATCCTGAGAGATGACTCCGACGGGCATGGTGAGCTGCTTGCCCGCCTCGCGGTCCTCTCGGTCCATGTCCAGGTCGATGCTCGCTGTGGCGCGGTAGTCGGCGACGATGGAGTCCACGGCAGCGACCGAGCTGTCGATGTAGTGCCGGCGGACCTCGGGCGGGAATGTCGAAGCATCGGTCTCCCAGGCGTCCAGGAACGAACTGAAGAACTCGGGTCCGACGGCGCGGATCATCTTCTCGGGGAGACCCACGGGCTGCGCCATGAGATAGAGGTGCCAAGCGACCTTGGCGTCTACGCCCCGCAGGACGTCCCAGGTGTCCAAGGTGGGCAGTACATCGAGGATCCCGAGAAACTGCACCGCGTCCGGGTGATCGAGGCCTGCGCGGACACCGACGAGGGCGCCTCGGTCATGGCCGACCAGGCCGAAACGGTCGTGGCCGAGCGCTTCGGCGATCCGCACGATGTCTCGGGCCATGGTCCTCTTCGAGTACGTTTCCGGGCTCTGCTCTGTCGGCTTGGCGCTCTCGCCGTACCCCCGCAGGTCAGGAACGATGACCGTGTATTGCATGGCGAGTTCTTGTGCGACGTGGCGCCACATGTAGTGCGTCTGAGGAAATCCGTGGAGGAGGACGATCGCCGGCCCATCGCCGCCGACGGCGACGTTGAGGTCGACTCCTTCGGCGCCGGGCAGTGTCTTGTACTGGAATCCGTCGATAGTCAAGCGGCTCACGATGTTTCCTTCTCAATGGTGTCGGTCGATTGGGCAGCAGGATGGCCCGAGAAGATTCCTGCGGGTAATGAATGTCTCGCGGACGGTGTGGCACGGAGTGCGGGGATCAGAACGGTGTCGACGAGGGACTCGAGATAGCGGTCGTCGATCTCGAGTCCGTTGAGTCGACGAAGCAGGATGACAGCGCCGGCGACTTCCTCGAACGGGAACGGATCGATGCCCGGAGGCAGTTCCCCACGATCGACCGCAGCCTGGACGACGGTCTGCGGTAGCCGCGACCCGGTCGGTCCCACCGATCGTTCGATTTGCTCGCAGAGTTCCGGATCCTCGAGACCTGCTTGGAGCAGCAGCATTGCGGTCTGCCCGTCTGCAGATCGCATGGACTGCACGAGGCGGCGACACAAGGCGAGAAGGTCACCGCGCAGGCTTCCGGTGTCGACCTCGTCCGGCCCGTCGCGGCGTGCGGGACCTGCTTTCAGGGCGGCAACGACCATGTCTCTCTTGGACTTCCACCGTCGGTAGAGAGTGGCCTTGGACGCACCCACCCGGCGGGCGACCTCTTCGAAGGTGACGCCTTCGTACCCGACCTCGGAGAGCAGCGAGTTCACGGCCGTGAGGATCTCGGTCTCTCGTTGATCATCACGAGGGCGTCCACGACGAGCGCTTGGTTGGCGCTCGTGGAGCTCGTCCTGATTTATATACGGCACGTATCGTATCGTAACACTACCCAAGGGGAGTCGATTCGTGACCGCGGCGACCGGACGCCTCCCTCTTTGGTACGAACGAAGTTTCCAGCCGATCTTCGCCGCAGAGCCGCTTGAGTTGTAGCGATTCGCATTCGAGCAAGCTCCCGACCCCTTCCCACCGGCGCCCCGGGTGAGGTAGACAGAACTACGTTCCGGTCGCATGAGAACGTCGTTTTACCCTCCCGATAGGATGATTCTTTCCGGCGGAAGCCTTGAGCGGACGCTGCAACTTCCGGCCCACGATTCGATACGAGGCACCGATGCTCCGACGAAGACGTTCCATCAATTCGACACTCGCGGCGATGTGTGTCGCGGCCCTCGCGCTCACCGCATGCAGCAGCGGCGATCCCTCGGCTGCGTCCACTCCCGGGACGCCCGCCGGCGACCCGGTCTCCGGCGGCACCTTGCAGTCCATCCAGATCCGCGAACCGGTCAGCCTCGACCCCGTTGCACTGCCGAACGTGTGGACCAATTCCGGACTGCTCGGCAACGCGCTGTACGGCACCTTGATGACCAACGACGTCGACACCCTGGAGATCGAGTACTCGATGGCCACGGACTTCTCTACCGACGACGGGGGCCGCACGTTCGTCCTGAAACTCCGGCCCGGGCTGACCTTTACGGACGGCACCGCCCTGGACGCGGCCGCCGTCGCGTACAACTGGGATCGCCTGCGCGACCCGGCCAACGGATCGGAGTCGATCCGGCAAGCCGCGCAGATCGCGGGCACCGAGGTCGTCGACGCCGAAACACTGAAGGTCACGATGGTCGCCCCCAGCCCGGTGTTCGCCTCGTCGCTGGTGCTGTCCGGACTCAACTGGATCGCCTCCCCCACCGCACTGGCGAAGGGCCGGCAGGCGTTCGACGAGAATCCGGTCGGCGCCGGGCCGTTCACCCTCACCAAGTGGGCTCGGCAGGACGTGCTCGAACTGACCCGTAACCCGGGCTACTGGGACGCGCCGCGACCGTACCTGGACGGCATCACGCTGCGCCCGGTGCCCGACGCGAACCAGCGTCTCAACGCGCTCACCTCCGGCAGCGCCCAACTGGCGTCGGAAAGCAGTTGGTCGAACCTGAGCAAGGCGGAAAGCGCGGGACTGTCCACCTCGGTGGTGCCGCTCGGTGGCGGTCAGTACCTCGCGATGAACACCCGTCGGAGCCCGTTCGACGACGCCCGTGCCCGACGCGCGGTCTCCCTCGCGCTCGACCTGGAGGCGATCAACACCGCGGTGTTCGAGGGCACCGGCACCGTCCCCCGGACCCTCTTCCCCGAGACCTCGCCGTTCTTCGAAGACATCACACTGTCGAATTCCGACGACGCCGAAGCACAACGCCTGTTCGACGAACTGGCAGCCGACGGCACTCCGGTGAAGTTCACGTTCCTCGCGTACTCCCTCGTCGAGATCAAATCGGTCGCGGAAGTCGTCCAGGCACAGCTCGCAGCGTTCGACAACGTCGAGATCGCCGTCGAGATCATGGATTTCACCGCAGCGCAGGCCAGGGTCGCCGCCCGCGACTTCGACATGACGATCGCTGCCGCCGTCGTCCAGGACCCGGACTCGTCACTGTGGACGTCGTTTCACGCTCGCTCCCAGGGCAACCCCACCGGTATCGACGATCCGCAGCTCAACGACGCACTGGATGCCGGGCGCGTCGGCACGACCATCGAAGAGCGCAAGGCCGCATACGACGTCGCGCAGCAACGCCTGGTCGATCTGGCACCGGGAGTCTTCTACGTCCAGTCGGCACCGTCGGTGATCTCCGGTCCCGACGTGCACGGGGTGCGGATGTACGGGATGGGATCAGCGATGCTCGACGGAGTCTGGATGAGCGAGTAGCGGACTACCGGTTCCGCCCGTCGCGCCCGAAGGCGCGGCGGGTGGCGCGGACCGACACGAATCCCATCGCTGCGATAGCTCCCACGACACCGAGCAGCGCGACCGTCAGCCCCACGGCGGGCGCGGGCTTCAGGACCACGATGACGACGGTGACGGTGGCGAGCACCGCTGCTGCAGCGCCGAGCGAGGACAGGGCGAGCCGGCCCAAGGAAAAGTTCTCATCCGGCTCGTCGTCCCCGCCGCGTGTCACAACGAGTTCACCCAATTCTTCAGCAACTGCGCTCCCACGTCGCCGGACTTTTCCGGGTGGAACTGGGTCGCGGACAACGGGCCGTTCTCGACGGCCGCGAGGAAGCGGGTGCCGTGTTCGGCCCACGTCAGCTTCGGCGGGGCGAGCCGCTCCGGGTCGGGCAGTTCCCACTTCTGCGCCGCGTACGAGTGCACGAAGTAGAAGCGGGTGTCGGGGTCCATGCCGGCGAACAACACCGAATCCGCGGGGGACTCGACGGTGTTCCATCCCATGTGCGGCAGCACCGGCGCGTCGAGACGCTCGACAGTGCCCGGCCACTCGCCGCAGCCTTCGGTCTCGATGCCGTGCTCGATACCGTGCTCGAACAGGATCTGCATACCGACGCAGATGCCGAGCACCGGCCGGCCACCGGCGAGCCGGGTGCCGATCATCTTCTCACCACCGACACTGCGCAGGCCTCGCATGCACGCGTCGAATGCCCCGACGCCGGGGACGACGAGTCCGTCGGCGGCGAGCGCAACCTTGGGGTCGGAGGTGACCTCCACGTCCACGCCGATACGGGCGATCGCCCGCGTCACGGAGTGCAGATTGCCGGAGCCGTAGTCGAGGACGGCGACCTTGGTTGTGCTCATGGCCTCGATTCTATGCGGCGGCACGAACAGCCCCGTGCGGTGGCAGGGTCCTGCCTAGTCCGTGCCGGGCCGCTCGGTGACCTGTTGCACACCGGGACGCTCCGAGGGACCGGCGAGCCGAGCCAGCAGCGGAAGAACGGGGACGAGCACCGCAGCGATGGTGAACGCCGTCGGATACCCGGCGGACGCGGCAATCGCACCGAGCGCGAAGGAGCCTGCCCCGGTACCGGCGTCGAAGCCGATGTTCCAGGCGGCACTGGCCGAACCGATGTGTTCGGAGCCCGCACGACGGAACGCGATGAGCAGCGCCTCGTTCTGCACGACGCCGAACCCGAGCCCGAAGCACACGGCTGCCCCGATGAGTACGACGGCGCCGGCCCGGCCGTCTGCCACGAGCGCGAACGGCACCATGGCGAGCGCGGCGAGCGCGAGCCCGACGGGAAGCATCCGTCCCGCGCCGAGTCGGTCGGCGATCGCCCCGGCGCCGAAGCGGCCGATCAGCGTCGAACCGCTGAGCACCGCCAGTGCTGCCGCGACCGGAAGGTCGGCCACCGCGATGGCGAGCAGCGATGTCAGACCGCCGTATGCGATCGCGCCGGCACCCACTGCCACGGTCGGCAGGAGCAGCAAAACGAACGGCATCCGCGCCGGAGGTGGACCGGTGCGGGCCTCGAGGCGAGGAAGGCGCGCGGCCGCGATCAATCCTGCCGACGACAGGACCGCGCCCAGCACGAACACCGGCGTGGTCGAGAACCGTTCAGCGATCGCGAGTCCGGTGGGCAGTCCGATCATCTGTGACGCGGCGATCGCGATGCCGAGCATTCCGGTGGCACGCCCGAGCAGTCGCGCGGGCGCGAGTTCGCCCACCAGCGCGGCGGAAGCCACGGTAATCATCCCGAAGCCGATTCCCCGGATCGCCGAGATTCCCAGGACGGCTGCGGGATCCATGGACAGGAGGAACAGCAGGGAGGGCGGACCGAGGAACAGGCACCCGGCGACGAGGGTGGCGCGATGGCCGAATCTGCGGAGCAGCTTGGGCATCGCGATCTGGGTGAGCACCGTGGTGAACATGAACACCGCGGTGACCGACCCGGCGACGGTGTCGCTTCCGCCTTCTTCCGCGATCGCCCACGGCACGACCGGGAGCAGCAGCGAGAAACCGGCGAACGCTGCCGCCGACGTCGACCACGCCGCAACGAGTCCCCGGACACCGAACAGTGTGGGGTTGTCCGTCACTTCTGAATCGGCCACGTCATATCAGCCGGAGAATGCCGGCGATGGCCGCCAGCAGTCCCAGTGCGAGGAGGATGCCCGCGAACAACGTGTTGCGGGCCTTCCACATCGACCACGTGCCGCCGGCCAGAATCCCCGCAGCGATGAAACACAGATAGGTCAGTACGACATCCATATGTCAGAGCGTTCCCTTGGTGGAGGGCACGCCCGTGACGCGGGGGTCGGGCTCGACCGCTTCGCGCAGCGCCCGCGCGACAGCTTTGAACTCTGCCTCGGTGATGTGGTGCGGGTCGCGGCCGTAGAGCACCCGCACGTGCAGTGCGATCCGCGCGTGGAACGCGAAGGATTCGAACACGTGCTTGTTGATCACCGTCGCGTACGGCACGCCGGGGTATCCGCCGATGACCGAGTGCACCAGGTAGTCCGGCTCGCCGGTGTGGACGAAGTACGGGCGTCCCGACACGTCGACCGACGCGTGGGCGAGCGTTTCGTCCATCGGGATGAACGAGTCGCCGAAGCGCCGGATGCCGCGCTTGTCGCCGATGGCCTGGTTGAACGCCTGTCCGAGAACGATCGCGGTGTCTTCGACGGTGTGGTGCGCGTCGATCTCGACGTCGCCCTTCGCATGCACGGTGAGGTCGAAGCTGCCGTGCTGGCCGAGTGCGGTGAGCATGTGGTCGTAGAAGGGGACACCGGTGGCGATGTCGGTGCGGCCGGTGCCGTCGAGGTTCAGCTCGACGGTGATGGACGACTCCCTGGTGGTGCGTTCGACCTTTGCGATGCGGTCGCTCATCGGGTTGCCTCGATTTCCGTAGCGGCGAGTTTTTCACTGACCCGCAGCAACTCGTCGTTCTCGTGTGCCAGGCCGATCGTGGTGCGCAGGTATCCGGGAATGCCGACGTCCCGAATCAGGACGCCTTCGTCGAGGTAGCGCTTCCAGGTGGCGGGCGCATCGGCGAAGCGCCCGAACAGGATGAAGTTGGCGTCGGACGGGATCACGTCGTAGCCGAATCCGGCAAGTTCGGCGGCGACCCGGTCGCGCTGTGCGGCCAGTTCCGCCACCGAGCCGAGGGTCTCGTCGGCGTGCCGCAGCGCAGCACGCGCCGCGGCCTGCGTCACCACGGACAGGTGGTACGGCAACCGGACGAGCAGCAGCGCGTCGATCACCGCGGGTGCGGCAGCGAGGTAACCGAGACGGCCACCGGCGAACGCGAAAGCCTTGCTCATCGTGCGCGAGACGACGACCTTCGCCGGGTACTCGTCGATCAGCGCGAGAGCGCTGGGAGCACCGGAGAACTCGGCGTACGCCTCGTCGACGATCACGATGCCGGGAGCGGCGTCGAGGATCTTGCGCAGGTCGTCGAGCGGGACGCTGTGCCCGGTCGGGTTGTTGGGGCTGGTGACGAACACCACGTCGGGACGGCGGTCGCGGATCGCGGCCACCGAAGCGTCCACGTCGAGGGTGAAGTCGGAGCGGCGGTACGCGGCGACCCATTCGGTCTGCGTGCCGTCGGCGATGATCGGGTGCATCGAGTACGACGGCACGAATCCCATCGCGCTCCGGCCCGGTCCTCCGAAGGCCTGCGACAGCTGTTGCAGAATCTCGTTGGAACCGTTGGCGGCCCATACGTTTTCGACACCGACGGCAACCCCGGTCTGCCGGGTGAGATACGCGGCGAGGTCCGCACGCAGCGCCACGGCGTCGCGGTCGGGGTACCGGTGCAACTGTGTCGCGGCCTCGCGCACCGACTCGGCGACGTCGTCGACGAGTGCCTGCGACGGCGGGTGCGGATTCTCGTTGGTGTTGAGCTGCACAGGTACCGACAGTTGCGGTGCGCCGTACGGCGACTTGCCGCGCAGGTTCTCCCGCAGCGGCAGGTCGTCGAGCGTGATGCGGGCGCCCGGAATCGACGGGCCGGTCACCGGAGTGCCTCGAATCGCAGCCGCACGGCTTCACCGTGTGCGGGCAGGTCCTCGGCGTTCGCGAGGGTGATCACGTGCCCGGCGACGTCCTTCAGTGCGGACTCGGAGTACTCGACGACGTGGATGCCGCGCAGGAACGTTTGCACGCTCAGCCCGGACTGGTGCCGCGCGCAGCCCGCCGTGGGCAGCACGTGGTTCGAGCCGGCGCAGTAGTCGCCCAGCGAGACGGGCGCCCACGGGCCGACGAAGATCGCCCCGGCGGCGCGAACGCGGGCCGCGACCGCGGACGCGTTCTCCGTCTGGATCTCGAGGTGCTCGGCTGCGTAGGCGTTGACCACGTCGAGGCCCTGGTCGATGTCGTCGACGAGCACGATCCCCGACTGACTGCCGGACAGCGCGGTGGTGACTCGCTCCCGGTGCTTGGTCAGTTCGAGTTGCGCGGCGAGCGCGGTGTCGACCGCGTCGGCGAGTTCGGGGCTGGTGGTCACCAGGACGGAGGCGGCCATCACGTCGTGCTCGGCCTGGCTGACGAGGTCGGCGGCGACGTGCACCGGGTCGGCCGTGTGGTCGGCGAGGATCGCGATCTCGGTCGGTCCGGCCTCGGCATCGATACCGACCACTGATCGGCACAGCCGCTTGGCGGCGGTGACGTAGATGTTTCCGGGCCCGGTGATCATGTCGACCGGGGCGAGTTCGGCACCGTCGGTGTCGGTTCCGCCGTACGACAGCAACGCGACACCCTGAGCGCCTCCGACCGCCCACACCTCGTCCACGCCGAGCAGTGCGGCTGCGGCGAGGATCGTCGGGTGCGGAAGACCACCGAAGTTCTTCTGCGGCGGCGACGCGATGACGAGGGACTGGACCTCGGCGGCCTGCGCAGGCACGACGTTCATCACGACCGACGACGGGTAGACGGCGTTGCCGCCCGGCACGTACAGGCCGACGCGGTCGACCGGAACCCAGCGCTCGGTGACGGTGCCGCCGGGGACGACCTCGGTGACGGTGTCGGTGCGGCGCTGCTCGGCGTGGACCTTGCGGGTCCGTTCGATGGCGACTTCGAGAGCGGCGCGCACGGCCGGGTCGAGTTCGGCGAGTGCGCGGTCGACCTCTGCCTGGGGAACACGGACGGACGCGGGGCGCACTCCGTCGAACTTCTCGCAGTAGTCGAGGGCGGCGTCGGCGCCGCGGTCGCGGATGTCGTCGACGACGGGACGGACCTGATGGAGCACCGCGTCCACGTCCACTCCGCCTCGGGGCAGCGCGCCCCTCAGCTCCGCGGTGGTGGGTGTACGACCACGCAGGTCGGTGCGGGCAAGCATGAGGTGTCCTCTCTCGCAGAACAGGGATCGACCCCCATTATCCGCGATGAACCGGAGTGGTCTGTCATCCACTCCCCGTTGCGGGCGTGTTGCGCCCCCGTCGACCATAGACCGGCGGCACGCCCGGCGAATCGGTGTGGAAGCGCCACGGCGGTGCGGCGGGCGCTCTACCGTGCGATACATGGTTGCTGGGGGGCGTGGCAAGGCAGTCGTCGCACTCCGTCGTACCGGGCTGCACGTGGTGGTCGTCACCGTCCTGGCGCTCACGACTGCCGTGGCAGGGGTACCCGCGCACGCCGACACCGGCGGCTTCCTGTGGGGCGTGTCGAGTTCGGGATTCCAGTCCGAGGGATCGGGTCCGGACAGCAACTGGTCGCGCTACGCCGCGAGCGGGCGGCACGAACCGGTGGGCACCGCGGTGGACTTCCGGCACCGCTACCGGGACGACATCGCGCGCGCCGCCGACCTGGGAGTCGGCGTGTACCGCATTTCGGTGGAGTGGGCGCGCATCCAGCCCCGGCCCGGGCAGTGGGACGAGACCGAACTCCGCTACTACGACGACGTGATCGCGACGATCCGTGAGTTCGGCATGACTCCGATGATCACGCTCGACCATTGGGTGTACCCGGGCTGGATCGCCGACCGGGGCGGCTGGTCGTACCCCGGCATCGTGGACGCATGGCTTGCACACGCGGATGCCGTCGCCGCGCGGTATGCCGGCAACGGCACGCTGTGGGTGACGGTGAACGAGCCGAGCATCTACGTATGGCACGAGGTGTCCAACGGTGGTCTGGCCGCCGGCGACGCGCCGATGATGTTCGACCGGCTCGTCGAGGCGCACCGCGCGGCGTACGAGACGATCCACCGGTACGACCCGCGTGCGCAGGTCACGTCGAACGCGGCCTATATCCCCGGTGCGGCGCCCTACCTGGACACCTGGTTTCTCGACCGCGTCCGCGACCGCCTCGACTTCGTGGGTGTCGACTACTACTACGGTGTGGCCCCGGACAATCTCACCGCGGTGAACGGTGCGACCGGCCGGCCGTACGCGGTGACACCGCACCCGCCCGGTCTGTACGACGCGCTCATGGACTACGCCCGCCGCTTTCCCGGAATGCCGTTGTACGTGGTGGAAAACGGGATGGCGACAGCCGACGGTGCGCCCCGCGCGGACGGCTGGACCAGATCGCGGCATCTGCAGGAGCATGTGGCGCAGATGGTGCGCGCGATCGCCGACGGCGCCCCGGTGTTCGGATACAACTACTGGTCGATCACCGACAACTACGAATGGGGTTCGTACGAACCGCGTTTCGGGTTGTACACGGTCGACGTCCGGGAAGACCCCACCCTCACCCGACGTCCCACGGACGGCGTGGACACCTACCGGAGGATCATCGCGGAGACCCGCGTCCGGTGAACCTTCCGGTGCGGTGGTCTGTCAGGTGCGGTGGTCTGTCAGTGCTCGGCGGGATCGACGCCGAGCCGCACGCACGCCGCCCGATACAGGTCGACCACCGCGGTGCGCAGGCCGGTGCGGTCCGCGACCGGTTCGATCCACGGGATCCGTACGGTTCGTTCCTGCCCGTCGATCTCGATCGTCCACTCCCCCGACTCGGTGTTCACCCCGGTCATGCGGGTACGCGTCGTCCGCGGCTCGGCGAAGGCGCGCACGATGAGCAGGTTGTCGTCGGCGTGGTCGTCGTTCATATGAGTGGTCACAGCGGCCACCACATCAGGTCCGAATTCGGTCACAGGCGTCGAGCCTAGCGAACGCGACGCGACCACGGGTCTCACCTGCCCGCGTCGACCTCGTCGATCTCATCGACCGCGTCCACCGTGAGAACGCTTTCGAGTGCGGCGAGTTCGGCGTCGAGATGATCGAGCAGGCAGGCCAGGTCCGGCACCGTGCGCCCGCACGCGGTGAGGCCGAAGGCGATCTCGTCGTCGGTGCTCGTGCAGGTGATGTTGAGGGCCTGCCCGTCGACCGGCACCGACAGCGGATACAACGCGTCGACGCGGGCGCCGTTCCAGTACAACGGTTCCTCGGGTCCGGGAACGTTGGAGACGATCACGTTGAACGGCGTCCACGGCACCACCCGATTGCCGGTCACGACACCGACCGCGACGGGCGCGACCCCGACCGCGCTCGCGGCGAGACGGCCGATCTTGGTCATTCCCCGCATCGCGCGTTTACCCTCGAGCATCGAGGCCCGCACCCGATCGAGCCTTTGCTCCGGGTCCGCGTGCCGGGTCCCGAGGTCGCACATCAGAACCGCGATGTCGTTGCCGGACTTGTTGCTGCGCAAAGACACCGGGACCATCGCGACGAGCGACCGTTCGGGCAGCGCGTCGCGCTCGAGAAGATAGGTGCGCAGGGCACCCGCGGAGAGGGCGAGCACCACGTCGTTGATCGTGCTGTCGGTGAGTTTGGCGACCAGGCGGAGACGCTCGAGCGACCAGGATCGGGCCGCGAACCGCCGTGACCCCGAGATCTGCTCGTTGAGGATGGTGTGGGGAGCACCGAGGGAGAGCGGACCCCCGCGGTCGTGCAGCGCGAGGTCGACGGTGCCGACCAGCGCCGGAACGAGCGAGACCGCGCCGGAGGCGACCGTCACCGCTTCGGAGACCACTCCCCGGACGGCGCGCACGGCGTGCCCCGGGAAACCGATCGCCGTCGCCACTGTGGAGCGTGCGGGTGGTCTCGCGTCGGTCGCCGCCCACGGCGCGGGCATGCCGGTGTCGTTCGGATCGGTGCCGAGCGCGCGTCGCAGCAACCGCATGGCGCCGATGCCGTCGGCCATCGAGTGGTGGATCTTCACGTAGAGGGCGAAGCGTCCGTCTGCCAGTCCTTCGATGAGGTGCATCTCCCACAGCGGCCGGGTGCGGTCGAGAAGCGCGGCGTGCAACCGGGAGACGAGGTCCCACAGTTCCTTGGTCGAGCCCGGTTCGGGCAGGGCGTTGAACCGCACGTGGTACTCGAGGTCGAACCGGGGATCTTCCTCCCACGCCCACTGCCCCAGTGTCGTCACCGATCGGACGGGACGCTTGCGCCACAGTGGTGCCGCAGGATCTTCGCGGCGCAGCGCGTCGTCGAACCTGGCTCTCAGCGCGGTGGCGTCGGAATCTTCGGGAGGCTGGAACAGCAACAGTCCACCCACGTGCATCGGGTGGTCGGGAGACTCTCCCAGCAGGAACATCGAATCGGTCGGTGCCATCGGTAACCGCATCGTCAATCTTTCCGCCCCCGTTGACGAGAACTGTGCTCCGCGCGAGGCCGCCCCACCCCGCGATCCGACATCGCTGAACTCAGATCCATATTTGTACCGCAGATCGTTCGGCGCAGGTTCGGAACGCCACAGTTCCGGGACCCGCCGCGACGTGCCGGGATTTGCCGGGAGGCAATACCGCTGCATCGAAGGTGCCGGTACCGGACAATGGGCGCCATCCGCGACGAACGGAGGGCCGATGAGTCTTCGAACCTGGGAAGGTCCGTTGCACGGCGGCATCGCGATCCTCGGCGGTGGATTGAGCGGGCTCTCGCTCGCCGCGCATCTCGCCGCTACGACTCCCCGGCCGGGACCGGTCGTGGTCGTCGACGACCCCGCACACGACATCACCGCCGCCTCCTGGGCCTCGTGGACGAGACGCACCGCGCTGCTCGATTCCGCGGATACCGAGGTGTTCGATCGGATGCGTGTCCATGCGGGTGGCCACGATCGCACACTCGCCCTCGGGGAATACCGCTACCGCGTGGTGCACGGTGCCGCGCTGGTGGCGGCGGTTCGCCGGTACACCGATCCGGTGCCGGATGTGGGGGCGGTACCCGGTCGTGTCGTCGATGTCGACAACGTCGAACGGCCACTGGTGACACTCGACGACGGGCGAGAACTGCGCCCCGACTGGGTGTTCGACGCACGCGGTCCGATCGCAGTCGATTCGCACGCCGATGCCGCCCTGGACTTTCTCGGGGTGCGTGTCCGGGCGGAGGCTCCGCTGTTCGACCCCCACGTGCCGATGCTGTTCGACTTCCGGACGGATCAAACCGATAGGGCGTCCTTCGTGTACGTACTCCCGAGCGATGCCCACCACGCGCTCGTCGAGCACACCTGTTTTCTCGATCCTGCGAACCCCGGTGTGCCCACCGAGGTGCATCTCGCGGCGCTGCGCGTCTATTTCTCCGAGGTCCTCGGAGTTGCGGAGAGCGCCTACGAGTTCGGGGCGTCGGAACAGGCGCGGCTGCCGCTGGTGGCGCAGCCTGCGGAGCGCAGCGACGGGCACATCGTGAGGATCGGAGCCGCCGCGGGGTTGCTCAAAGCGAGCAGCGGCTATGCGTACGAGCGGATCCAACGCGACTGCGAAGCGATCGCGGAGTCGTTCGCACAGCACGGACACCCGTTCGATCTCCCCAAGCGCCACAACCGATTCGTACGCTACGACCGCGCATTGCTTTCGGCGGTGGTCGACCGTCCGAGTCTCCTCGAGGACACGTTCGCGGCGTTGTTCTCACGGACGTCGGCAGAGCCCGTGCTCCGTTTCCTCGACGAGGACACCTCCCTGGTCGACGAAGCACGGTTGTTCGCGTCACTTCCCGCAGGACCGCTGATCCGGGCGATGACCGGGCGCTGACACCTACATGTCGAGCCCGAGGTCGAGCACGGTCACCGAATGGGTGAGCGCACCGACCGCGAGGAAATCGACTCCGGTGCGGGCGTACTCCGCGGCGGCTTCGAGGGACAGACCGCCCGACGACTCGAGCCGCGTCTGCGGAGCGTTGGTGTTGCGCCGCTGCACCGCGATCTGGGTCTGCCACAGCGGGAAGTTGTCGAGCAGGATCAGTTCGACGTTCTCGGCGAGAACCTCGTCGAACTGTTCGAGTGTGTCGACCTCCACCTCGCAGGGGACGCCGGGGGCGTGCGCTCGGACCGCGCGCAGGGCGGCCACTACCGAACCCGCGGCCGCGACGTGGTTGTCCTTGATGAGCGCTTCGTCGCCGAGACCCATCCGGTGGTTCACGCCGCCGCCGACGCGTACCGCGTACTTCTGCAGTGACCGAAGGCCTGGCAGGGTCTTACGGCTGTCGCGGATCTTCGCTTCGGTGCCGCGCACCGCGTCGACCCAGTGCGACGTGGTGGTCGCAATGCCCGACAGGTGACACAGCAGGTTGAGCATCGTGCGTTCGGCGGTGAGCAATCCGCGGGTGGGCGCTTCGACGGTGAGCACGGATTCGCCGGGCACCACGCGGTGGCCGTCTTCGGCACGGTCGACCACCCGGTAGTGGTTCGGGCCGATCACCTGGTCGAGGACGAGAAGACCGACGTCGAGTCCGGCCACCGTGCCGGCCTGCCGGGCCACGACCGACGCGGTGGTGGTCGCGTCTGCGGGCACGGTCGCATCCGAGGTGATGTCGGGCCCGTAGCGCAGGTCCTCGTCGAGGGCCCGCACCACCAGTGCGCGGGTCTCGTCGAGGTCGAGGCCGTCGGGCAGGGCGGTGGCCATGTCAGTTCGCTCCTGTCAGTTGCGGGATCGTGACGGTCGTGTCGCCGTCGCTGTCGAGACGTTGTTCGAGACTGTGGGCCCATGCCGGGTCCGGCACAGGGTGGTCGCTGCGGGTGTGGCACCCGCGTGATTCGGTGCGCCGCTGCGCCGCGCGGACGAGTATCCGCGCGCTCACGGTGAGGGCCGCGTCCTCGAGGGCCGCCGTGTCGGTGCATTCGGAGGCCGGTGCGGAGTCGAGCATCGCCGCGGCGGCCGCGAGGCCGTCTGCGTCGCGGACGACCGAGGCGTTCCGGGTCATCAGGTGCTGGAGCGCGGTGCGGTCGAGGCGCGGAAGAGTCGGCGGCGCTGCGTCGCTGACCTCGACGCGGAGGCCACCGCGCTCGACTGCGGCGGCGATTCCGGCGCGTTCGCCGAGCACCAATCCCTCCAGCAGGCTGTTGGAGGCGAGTCGGTTGGCTCCGTGTAGTCCGGTGCGAGCGACTTCTCCGGCCGCGTAGAGCCCGGGAACCCGGGTGCGCCCGTGGACGTCGGTGACGACTCCCCCACACGAATAGTGCGCCGCCGGGGCGACGGGCAGCAGGTCCCGGGAGGGATCGAGGCCCGCCTCGGCACACATCGCAGTGATGGTCGGGAAACGGCTGCCGAACCCGTCGAGGTGGCGCGCGTCGAGGAAGACGTGATCCTCACCGAGATCGGCGAGGCGACCCGCGATCGCCCGCGACACCACGTCGCGCGGTGCCAGATCGCCGAGCGGATGGACACCCTCGGTCACCGAAGTGCCGCGCGAATCTACCAGGCGGGCACCTTCTCCACGCACCGCCTCGCTGATGAGCGGTCGCCGCCCCACCCCGCCGGCCGCGAACAGCACGGTGGGGTGGAACTGGACGAACTCGAGATCCGCGATCCCGGCGCCCGCCCCGAAGGCGAGGGCGATGCCGTCGGCTGTCGCGCCGGGCGGGTTGGTGCTGCAGGCATACAACTGCCCGAGCCCCCCGGTGGCGAGCAGCACCGCCGGAGTGTGGACGACGCCCGCGCCGCGGTCGTCGAGCACCAGCACCCCGGTGACCCCCTGAGGACCGGTGAGTATCCGTGCCGCAGAGGCGCCGAAGAGCACGGGCAGACCTGCGGAGTTGAGCGCCCGCTGGATCTCGGCGCCGGTCGCGTCGCCGCCGGCGTGGATGATGCGACGGATACTGTGCCCGCCCTCGCGGGTGCGGGCGACGGTGCCGTCCCGGCCGATGTCGAACACCGCACCGAGATCGCTCAGCGCCGCGACCGCGTCGGGACCCGCCGAGACGATCGATCGCACAGCATCCTCGTCGCACAGCCCGCCGCCTGCCGCGAGCGTGTCGGCGACGTGCGAGTCGACCGTGTCACCGACAGGCGCGACGACGGCGATCCCACCCTGCGCGTACTGGGTGGAGGTGTCGGTGGGGCCGCCCTTGCTGACCGTGAGCACCCGCATCCCGCGCCGGGATGCGGCACGTGCGGCGGTGAGGCCGGCCACCCCACCGCCGACCACGACGAGGTCGGCGTGGTCCTCCCACGCCACCCCGCTCGTGCCGGTGGTCACTCGCCGCTGCCCGGATTTCCGATGGAGATCATGCGCTGAACCGACAGGCGGGCGCGCTCGGCGACGTCGGGCGCGACGTGCACCTCGTCCTTGCCTTCCTGGAGGCACCGCAGCAGAGCCGCGGGGGTGATCATCTTCATGTACGGGCAGGATGCACGGTCGTTGACCGCCTGGAAGTCGATGCCCGGCGCTGCCTTGCGGAGTTGGTGCAGCATGCCCACCTCGGTGGCGACGAGAACCTGCTTCGCGTTGGTGGCGCGGGCCGCGTCGATCATGCCGCCGGTCGAGAGGATCTTGACCTTGTCGTCGGGGACGAAGCCTTCCCCGGCGAGGTAGAGCGCCGACGTCGCGCAGCCGCACTCGGGGTGGACGAACAGGTCGGCGTCGGGGTGCGCCTTGGCCTTGGCGGTGAGTTCGTCACCGTTGATGCCCGCGTGTACGTGGCATTCCCCTGCCCAGATGTGGATGTTGTCGCGTCCGGTGACGCGCTTGACGTGCGCGCCGAGGAACTGGTCGGGCAGGAACAGCACTTCGCGGTCCGGGTCGATCGACGCGACCACATCTACCGCGTTGGACGAGGTGCAGCAGATGTCGGTCAGGCCTTTGACCTCGGCCGTCGTGTTGACGTAGGAGACGACCACTGCGTCCGGGTGTTCGGCCTTCCACTCGCGGAGTTGGTCGGCGTTGATGGAGTCGGCCAGTGAGCAGCCCGCGCGTTCGTCGGGGATCAGGACCGTCTTGTCCGGGCTGAGGATCTTCGCGGTCTCCGCCATGAAGTGGACACCGCAGAAGATGATGGTGCCTTCCTCGGCCTCCGCGGCGATGCGCGAGAGGGCGAGCGAGTCGCCGACGTGGTCTGCGACGTCCTGGATGGCCGGCAGCTGATAGTTGTGCGCCAGCACCGTCGCGTTGCGCGCTCGGGCCAGCCGGCGGACCTCGTCGGCCCATTCCGGCGTCGCCTCGATGCCCGTGTAACCACCGGGGCCGTCGATGATGGCGGCGGCTCCCGCCCACTCGGTCGTGGTCATGGCCTTGCTCCTTCGGGAAGGGGACTCCGGGCGGGCTGCGCCCGGATTTCCGCTTTCAGGGGTTTTCGACTTAGAATCGAAAACATGCCACATAGTAACACTCGTCACGAAGTGCTCATCGTGGTGTTCCAGGTTCGCACCTTCCCACCCTCGCCCCGGAACCCCGGCGGTGACCCCGAACTCGGGGTCCTGCTCTGGCAACGCGCGCTCGATCCCGAAGCCGGAACATGGTCGCTACCGGGAGGCACGCTGCGGGACGACGAGGACCTCACGTCCTCCGCCCGGCGCCAACTGGCCGAGAAAGTGGACGTACGCGAGGTCGCCCACCTCGAGCAGTTGTCGGTGTACTCCGACCCCCGCCGAGTCCCCGGAGAACGCACCGTCGCGTCGACCTACCTGGGACTGGTCCCGATCACGTCCGACCCCCGGTTGCCCTCGGACACCTCGTGGCATCCCGTCTCCCACCTGCCCGAGATGTCGTTCGACCACGGCCGGATGGTGGAGAACGCACGTACCCGACTCGCCGCGAAACTCTCCTACACCAACATTGCCTACGGGCTCGCACCCGCAGAGTTCTCCATGTCGACATTGCGTGACATCTACTGTGCCGCACTGGGATACCAAGTGGATGCGACGAATTTGCAGCGCGTGCTGACTCGCCGCCGCGTGCTGACAGCGACCGGGAACACCGCACCACCCGGCCCCGCCGGCGGCCGTCCGCCCGCGCTGTACCGGTTCACCGAATCGAGGCTGCGCGTGACCGACGAATTCGCCGCGCTGCGTCCACCGACCTGACCACAGGCCGAGGACCGCTCTCACCTGCACCGACACCCGGCTACCGGAAAGTCCGGCTAGGGTGCCCACGTACTCGACATCGGCTACCGCAGGAGCATCGTGACGACGATCGGCAATTCCCGCCTCGACATCTTCCCATTTGCCCTCGGCGGCAACACTTTCGGCTGGACGGCCGACGAACGCGCGTCCTTCGAGATCCTCGACGCCTTCCGGGCGTCCGGCGGCAACCTCGTCGACACCGCGGACTCGTACTCTGCCTTCGCACCCGGCAACTCCGGCGGCGAATCCGAAACGATCCTGGGCAACTGGGCGGCCTCGCGCGGCAACCGCGACGAGGTGATGATCGCGACGAAGGTCGGCCATCATCCCGAATTCCCCGGTCTTGCCCCGGCGAATATTCGGGCCGCGGTGGACACCTCCTTGAAGCGGTTGCAGTCCGACCACATCGATCTGTACTACGCGCATTCCGACGACCCCGAGACCCCGCTCGCCGAAATCGTCGCCACATTCGACGAACTCGTCCGCGACGGCAAGGTGCGCTACGTCGGCCTGTCCAACTTCTCCCCCGCCCGCGTCACGGAATGGCTCGAGATCGCGGAGGAGCACGGGTTCGACGCTCCCGTGTCGCTGCAACCGCACTACAACCTCGTCCACCGAGCAGAGTACGAAAACGGTTATGCCCCCATCGCTCTCGAACACGACCTGGGTGTGCTGCCCTACTACTCTCTTGCTGCGGGATTCCTGACCGGAAAGTACCGGTCGCAGGACGACTTCACCGACCGGATCCGCGAGCGGATGGCCACGCGCTACTTCACCGACGCCGGCCTCGCCGTGGTCGATGCGCTCGCCGAGATCGCGACTGCACATGCAGTCGAGATCTCCACGGTCGCGCTGGCCTGGTTGCTGACCCGGCCCGGCGTCGTCGCCCCCTTGGCGAGTGTCAGCCGGATCGAGCAGTTGCCGGCGCTGCTCGACGCGACGCGCCTAACCCTTACTGACCTCGAACGCGACCGCCTCACCGCACTGTCGGACGCCGTCGGCGCGTAGCAAGCCGTCTGCTGGCGTCTGGCTCTGTCGAGCCCTGCACAGCCGCCGATACCCCCCGGGCCGGTCGGCTCGGGGGGTATCGGGTTGCTCCCGGTATTCACGCAAACGCGCTCCCGCCAAGGGAAAGCGCACGGAAAGCCGCAGGCCGTAGCCCGAGGCCAGGACTAGGACATGTCTGAGAATTGCTGACAGAGCGTTGATCCGCTGATCAGGCGGATCCCCCGATGGCGTTCACGATGCCTCACGGGCGATGTGACGACAGACCAGCATGTCGTGGGCACCGCGCTGAAAGCGATACCCGACCTCGACAACGTCACCCGCGATCCCCCAGTTCCGAAGTTCGGTGAGCAGTGTGTCCAGATGCGGATAGAGGGCCGCGGACGCGGAGTCCACCAGGGGGAAGATCCGCAACTCACTGCGGGTGACGCGCATCAGTTCGGTGATCGCATCGAGGTGGAAGGTCGGGTCGAGACGATCGGAATAGCTGAACAGCAGATGGGAGCTGAGTACCAGATCGAAGCTGGCATCAGGGAACGGCAGGGCAGGCAGCCGTCCCGGGACGTAGCGGTGGCGGTTCCGGCTGAGGTCCGCGGCAAAATCCGCGGCCGCGTGCTGTCGTAGGCGAAGATGCTCGTCGGGGTCCGCGAAGAAGGTCCAGTCGTAGTGCTCCGCGTGGGCACGGATGTACCGGTTCCCGCGATCGGTTTCGGCCGCCACTATGCCGGCGAGTTGCTCAGCATCGCCGTCGAAATACGCCATGTCACACGCGGTCACGTCACCGCCGAGACCGTTCACGGCACTGGTGAAACCTGCCGCACCACCTGGGCAGTCCAGAATCCTCCGAGACAAGTCGCTCTCGGTGAGATTGAACATGGCCTTGTACTCGGCGAGTGAGCGGGAACTGATCAGCATCTCGCCGATCCCAACCACAGGAGGCTTGTCTCTGTCACGGGTCATCTGGGGTTCCTCTCGAAATCGAGGCCACCCCATCGCACCAGCCGGTATCACCGCAGGAAGCGAGAGTAATCGGCCACCGGAGAGGCGGCCGAAGACACAGTGGATCAGGCCGCTACGGAGCGCGGCCACCAGAGCTGTGCGTGGGTAATCACGACCCCATTAAACATGACCGAGAAGCACAACCGTGACGACTCACCATGCCAGTGTCATGAAGATGCTGTTCGGATCCATCTCGTAGCGCCCGAAGGGGCCGCACGGAACGAATCCGGAGGAGGAGTAGAGGCGGCGGGCAGGCTCGAAGAAGTCCATCGAACCGGTTTCGAGTGAAATCCTCGACACTCCTCGCATTTTGGCATCGTGCAACAGATGCTCCAGGAGGAGCCGTGCGATCCCGCGTCCGCGCGACTCGGGAGCTGTTCGCATGCTCTTGAGCTCTTCGTGGCCTGGTTCGAGCATGACGAGGGCCCCGGTCGCGACGACGTCACCGCGGTGCCTGACAACCCAGAGTCGAACCGACGGATGCATGAGCCCCGCCATATCCAGTGCGTGGCGGCTGGTTGCCGGTGCTGTCGGGGCGATGTCACCGAGGTGGGCCTGGAGAAAGGCGGCGAGACCGGCGTCGCCGAAGTCCGCCCGTTCGATCACGTTATCGGCACCCATGGCTATCCCCCTTGGTCCACACCGAAGCTATATGACGGTGGCTTCATTTCCGGGCGCACGCAGCGCCAGCCGACCGGTTGGTGTGAAGCTGTTGGGATGACACGGCTTCGAGTGTTGTCGGATGATCAGTGGGAGCTGGTCGCGGACCTGCTTCCAGTGAGAACGGGTCGGCGTGGCCGCCCGTTCTCCGACGCTCGGTCGATGGTCGAAGGCATCGTCTACCGCTACCGCTGCGGGCTCGCGTGGCGGGACGTGCCCGAGGTGTTCGGGCCGTGGCAGACCATCTGGACCTGGCACCGCCGTCTCGCCGGCGACGGAACCTGGGACCGGATCCTGGAACGGCTGCTCACTCACGCCGACGCGGCCGGGGTCGTCGACTGGGCAATATCGGTGGACTCAACCATCGTGCGCGCTCACCAGCACGCCACGAACACCACCCGCCACACAGGGGGGTGCGTCGAATTACACGAATCCTTCGATCGAGCCGCCTGACCACGCGATCGGCCGGTCCCGTGGCGGCCTGTCGACGAAGATCCATCACCTCGTCGACGGACACGGCATGCCCCTCGTCGTGCTCGTCTCACCCGGCCAATCTGGTGACAGCCCCGCATTCGCGCACCTCCTCGGCCATCTGCGCGTTCCGAGGCTCGGAGGTGGCCGGCCGCGGACCCGACCCGATCGGGTCCGTGGCGACAAGGCCTACTCCTCCCGCGCGAACCGGGAATTGCTGCGCCGCCGCGGGATCGGTGCGGTCATCGCTGAACCGTCCGATCAGGCCGGGCATCGGCGCCGACGTGGATCGCGCGGCGGCCGCCCGCCTGTGTTTGACGAGGTCGACTACCGCGGCCGCAACGTCGTCGAGCGGCGGTTCTGTCACCTGAAGCAGTGGCGCGGTCTGGCGACTCGGTATGACAAGCTCGCGATCGTCTACCGCGCAGCTGCCGTCCTCAACGCGGTCATCGCCTGGGCCCGAAGATTGTCAGACATGCCCTAGTCGCCGAGCCGCTCGTCCGCGTAGTCAACCATCGCGTCTCGCTGATACTCGGCCAGACCCTCGGCGATCTTCTCGTAGCTCGCCTTGAATCGTTCGTCGTCCACGTACATCTGCCCGACGCACTTGTACGCGTCCCGGTTCGGGGTCCACATGCGGCACATGCCCTGGTATTGCGTGTCGATCTCCGCTTGCACCGCCTCGTCCGCGACCGGGGTTCCAGCCGCCATGAACTCCGCCATCCGGATCATCGCGGCAGTGGCCTCACGCTGCATACTCTCGACGTCGTCCGGCGTCATCGTCGCGGTCCTCCGTCGCGACTGCTCGAATTCCTCCGGCCAGCGGTCACGTGCCTCGTCGTCGTACTGCTTGTAATCGAAACCCTCGAACAAGTTCTCGGGGCGGTGGATCTTTCCGGTCATTGCCGTCGTCCCTTCGATTTCGGCGATGGTGCGTGCCACCGTGTCGGCCATCTTCGCCAGCCGGTTTCGCTCCGCCAGCAGACGATCGTGCTGCCGTTTGAGGGCGGCGAGCGTGTCCGGCTCGGAGTCGACCGCTCGCCCGATCTCGGCCAGGCTCAGGCCGAGTTCGCGCAGCACGAGAATCTGCTGCAGGCGCAGCAGTTGCTCCTGCTCGTAGTAGCGGTAGCCGTTGGCGCCCACGTAGGCGGGCTCGAGCAGTCCGATGTCGTCGTAGTGCCGCAGAGTGCGGGCGGTAACTCCCGACATCTTCGCGACCTCCGCGATCGACCAGCTCATAGCAGTTCCCATCGTTTTGGAGACCGGTCGATCCGGTCTCGGCTCCGACCGTAGAAGTTGCCGTAGCGAGAAGGTCAAACGGAAATGCGTGCCACGCGCCGAAACTCAGCCGAGCCGTCGCGCCCGCAGCACCGAGTCGCGAACGGTGATCTCCTCCCCGGAGTGCGGGTGAACGGCCGTGCGGGACCTCGCCTCGCAGACTTCGATCTCCCACTTGCCGTCCTCGAGCGCCGGGATCAGCGACTGGGGCGTGAAGAGGAACGAGTGGTGGCCGTGCCGGAGACCGGTCGCCATGTCGTCGGGGTGGTGACCCACCACGAGCAGGGTGCCGCCCGGAGCCACCGCGGAACCGAGGCGCCGGGTGATGTCGACCATCCCACCGTCGGGCAGGTGCATGAACTGCGACGAGACCAGGTCCCACCGTTCATCTCCGGGCTCCCACGTGCGGATGTCGGCCTGGAGCGTCGTGACACGCTCGCCGACTCCGGACTCGGCCGCGTGCGCGGTGGTCTTCTCGAGGGCCGCTCTCGCGAAGTCCAAGGCGGTCACCGTCCAGCCGCGGCCGGCCAGCCAGATCGCATCGGCGCCTTCGCCGCAGCCCACGTCGAGTGCGCGTCCCGGAGCGAGGGAGGATGCCTCGGCTTCGAGTTGCGGGTTGACGTTTCCGCTCCAGACGCGATCCCCGGAGTAGCGGTCCTCCCACGCGGGTTGCTCGAACATCTCGGCCCTGCGCTCGGCGACCGCACGATCGGCGTCCTCCGCAGCCAGGTCGGCATTGATGAAGGCGCCCACACGATTACCGTGTGCGGCCGAGCCGATCAGGGTCAGGCTGATGTCGGTCGCGTTGCCGGCTGCGTAGAGACCGGGAACAGTGGTTGCTCCCATCGCGTCGACCGGGATCACGGTGCCCATCGGCGCCCCACCGAACTCGACCTCTTGCGGCTCGAGCCCCAGAGACCCGAGGAACTCGAGTCGCACCTGCGGCCGCGCGCCGACGACGATCGCATCCCGCTCGAGGACCGAGCCGTCGGCCAGCCGCAACCCCACCAGTCGATCACCGTCGGTGACGACCTCTTGCGGAGTGCCGTGCTCGATCCGCACGCCGATGGCAGCCATCCGTTCCACATCGTCAGGCGGCAGTTGCACCCCGTCGGCGACGACGATGACGACGTCGTCGGTCAGTTGACGGAAGAGCAGGCCCTGATGTCCTGCCATGGGGCTGGTCGCCAGCACCGCAATCGCTCGGTCGCGCACCTCCCAGCCGTGGCAATAAGGGCAGTGGAGGACGTCGCGTCCCCATCGTGCGGCCAGTCCGGGAACGTCGGGCAACTCGTCCACCGCGCCGGTCGCGAGGAGGACGCGTCGAGCCGTGACCCGGCGTCCGTTTCCGGTGTCCACGGCGAAGCCGTGCTCGGTACGGCTCACGGCCTCCACTCGATCGCCCGTCACCTCCACGCCGTAGGCTTCCACCTCGGATTTGCCGTCGGCAAGCAGATCGAACGGAGCGACACCTTCGCGGCCGAGGTAGTTATGGGCGTGCTCGGCGGCGGCGTTGCGGGGTTCTCCGGCGTCGATCACCAACACCCGGCGACGGGACCGGCCGAGCGCCATCGCGCCACTCAGGCCGGCAGCGCCGCCGCCGATGATCACCACATCGAAGTTCTCGTTATCGGTCATATCCCGAGGGTGCAACGCGGATCCGGGAATGGCAAACAATCTTGCCGATGCAGCAAACAATTCGGGCATACTGGGTGCCATGGCAGACGAGGACGTTCTGAAGGGCGTGGGCCCGAGACTTCGACAACTCAGACTCGAGCGGGAAGCCACCCTCGGTGACCTCGCGGCGGAGACCGGCATTTCCGTCAGCACCCTCTCCCGACTGGAAGCGGGACAGCGCAAGCCGACCCTCGAGCTTCTGCTGCCACTGGCCCGCGCCTACCGCGTCGCCCTCGACGAACTCGTCGACGCCCCGGAAACCGGCGACCCCAGGATCCGGCCGAAGGCGGTGACCCGGCACGGCCGGACCTTCCTCTCGTTGACCCGGCGTCCCGGTGGCCTTCAGTCCTTCAAGATGGTGCTGCCGACGGTCGACGACGTGGCCCAACCGACGTTGCAGACCCACGAGGGCTACGAGTGGCTCTACGTGCTCAGTGGGCGCTTGCGCCTGATCCTCGGTAACCGCGACATGGTGCTCTCACCGGGAGAGGTCGTCGAATTCGATACCCGCACGCCGCACTGGATCGGCAATCCCGGCCCCGACGCGTGCGAGGTGTTGGCGATCTTCGGTCCCCAAGGCGAACGGATGCACGTGCGTTCGTGAACAGACGCGGCGCCGGTGCCTGCGGCTGGTCGGAAGATCTGCGGACTCGGCTCGAAACAGCCACTGTTCGACCGCTTTCCGTTTCCGCGGCCGCATGCCGTTCCATCCCAACTGTCGCGAAGAAACTTCTCCTGCCGTCATGTGCTCACGTACACCGCAGACCAACCTGAGCGGGCGCAACAAGAGCCAGACAACGGTGTCGGCCGCGATGCAGGCACCGACATGTCGCGGTAACAGCGCACCTCGACAGGGTCAACGCTCAGGTGAAGCGATGGCGTCGAGGATCGCGGTGTCGATGCCGGCCGTGGTCGCTCCGTCCGATGGTGAGGCTGCGAGACGTTCGAACCGGCCTCGCGCCCGGTCGAGCATCGTCTGACTCTCGGCGAGGTAACCGGGGCCGGTCGATGCCTCCGGCGAGGCTGCGGAGAAGTGCATCAGCAGCGACGATGTTCTCGTTCACCAGGGCGGCGACGAACTCGCGGTCTTTGGGCCGGCCTGCGAGTGTCTTGGAGACGCACAGGTAGATAGGCTGAGGCCGCCCCTTCACGGCGGCGACGAAGCGAACATCCCCCGGATCGGTGCGGAGCTTCGACGTGATCACGGCGAAACCCGAAGACCATCCCGCCGCGACCGCGGCGAACCCCGGCGCCGGCCGCGCACGACCTGCGCCGGGTTCGAGCTGATCACCCCGCCGATGAAGGCGTCGACCAGCAGTGCCGCGAAGAGAACGGCCGCTCCGCTCAGCCCGCTACACCCGCGGTCACAGGCGCTGGCCGCCGGAGGCCTCGATCCGCTGACCGGTGACCCACGCCATCCGCGGATCGAGGATCGCGGCGACGGCCGCCCCGATGTCGTCGGGCTCGCCGATGCGGCCCATCGCGACCGTCGGCAGCAGCACGGCGCGATATTGGTCGTCGTCGCGCACTGCGCCCCCGCCGAAGTCGGTGGCGGTCGCTCCCGGCGCGATGACGTTCACGGCGATGCCGCGGGCGCCCAGGTCTTGCGCGAGATACACCGTGAAAGTCTCCACCGCGCTCTTGACCGCCGCGTACATCGCCATGCCGGGCGCGGCGAAGCGGGTCAGCCCCGTGGACACGTTGAGGATGCGGCCGCCGTCCGCGAGCGCGGGCAACAGCTGCTGGGTCAGCAGCACGACACCCGTGAAGTGCACGGAGACGAGGCGGTCGATGCCGTCGCGGTCGAAGGCTCCCACGGGTGCCGCACCGCCATAACCGGCGTTGTTCACCAGAACGTCGAACGTGTCGCGGGCCCACTGGGTGTCGAGAGTCTCGCGCAACCGCTCCGCGAACTCCGCGAAGGTCTCGGGGGCGGTGGTGTCCAGCGCGAGGGCCACCGCCCGCCGTCCTCGCGCGCGGACTTCGGCGACCACGGCGGCTGCTGCCTCCGCATCGCTACGGTAGGTGAGCACGATGTCGTCGCCGCCGTCGGCGAGGGTGAGGGCGGCGGCGCGGCCCAGCCCACGCGAGCCGCCGGTGATGAGGATGATTCGTTCGTCGGTCATGTCCTCAGGCTCCGCCGCATCCGTCCGCCCTTCCAGGCCCCAGCGATCGAGGGACCGCGGATACCTGGCTCGGCGCCGCGCACACGAGGAGGATGAGAGCATGCATCAGCTGGCCGAGTTCCTGCGCAAGCACCGCGAAGCACTGCAGCCCGAAGACGTCGGACTGCCGCGCGGTCCCCGACGGCGCACGCCCGGGCTGCGGCGGGAAGAGGTCGCCGTGCTGGCGGGCATGTCTACGGACTACCTCAACCGGCTCGAGCAGTCGCGGGGACCGCAGCCCTCCGTGCAGATCCTCGCTGCCCTGGCCCGTGCCCTGCACCTCGACCGCGCCGAGCGCGACCATCTGTTCCGGCTGAGCGGGCACGCCGCTCCCGAGCGTGTCACGGCAGATCTGCACGTCTCACCCGGAATACAGCGGATCCTCGAGCGTCTCACCGACACCCCCGCGCAGGTCGTGACCGAGCTGGGGGAAACCCTCGCCCAGACCGAGCCCGCCCGTGCGCTTCTCGGCGACGCGCGGGAGCTGAGCGGACTGCGCCGCGCCACCGTCTACCGGTGGTTCACCGAGCCGGAATCGCGCGACGTGTACGCGCGCGCCGACCACGACCTGCGGGGGCGCACGTTCGTCGCCGAGCTGCGGGCCGTGTACGCGCGGACCGGCGACCGCTCGCGCGCGGGCGCGATCGTCGCCGAACTCAAGCGGGTGAGCCCGGAGTTCGCGGCCGTGTGGGCCGACCACGAGGTCGCCGAAAAGCATCCGATGACCAAGCGCTTCGCGCATCCCGACGTGGGCGAGCTGACGCTGCACTGCCAGACGTTGCTCGACACCGAGACCGGCCATCGCCTCCTCGTCTTCACCGCCGCCCCCGGCACCGACGACGCCGCCAAACTCGACCTGCTGCGCGTCATCGGCACGCAGCTGTCCGTCCGCTGACGCGGTCACCGACGGCGCAGCGCAACCCAGGGCGTTAGCGATCGACTTGCCGCCGAGTACCTCGACTTCGTCTCGCAATGGGCGCAGGGCGCACCATCGCGCAGGTCACCACCGCTGGTAGCCAGCTCACCGCTGACAACCACGTACTGAACGAGTCTCCCCGGTCGGATAGCCCACAGAACCCGAGTCCAACCGTCGACGACGAGGGCCGAAGCGTATCGAACGATAACCAGCAGCGTCCTGTCCGGCGACGGGTCCTCCGGGAAGGCACCGTTCCTGCGGGGCATCGTTCACCAGGTCAGATTGACGTTCATCGGGTGGTCGAGGATGACCTCGCGCGGACGAGCGGATTTCACCCACGCCAGGCATACCTCGGGCGGATCGATGGTGCTCAGACCGGTCGGTGCCATCGCCCGATCCTGCCCGACCACCGCGACGAAAGGTGGGATCGGCATGCCGGTGTCCCCTGCCTGGACTACAGGAGCGAGCGGACGTGCGGGTGTCGTTCAAGCCCTGCGCCGACGCGCCGTACTCGGCGACCAGGTCGGAACGAGTCGCATTGTCTAGGCTCCCCCCATGAGCAGACCCAGCGTGTTCGTCACCGGCGCCGCATCCGGAATCGGACGGGCCGCCGCACTGCAGTTCGCGAATCACGGCTACCGCGTCGGCGCTTTCGACGTCGACGCATCGGGGCTGCACAGCCTCGCCGATGCGCAGCCCGACATCGTCACCGGTATTCTCGACGTCACCGACGCCGACGCCTGGGCTCGTGCCCTGTCGGAGTTCTGCCCGGACGGTCGGCTCGACATCCTCGTCAACAACGCCGGCATCCTGTCGTCCGGGCCGTTCGAGGACACCCCCGCCGAACGGCACCGCCGGATCGTCGACGTGAACGTCACGGGCACAATCCTCGGCTGCCACACTGCGTTCGAATACTTGCGCCGCACGCCGGGCGCGCAGGTGGTCAACCTCTGTTCGGCGTCGGCGATCTACGGGCAACGTGACCTCGCCACGTACAGCGCGACGAAGTTCGCGGTACGCGGCCTGACGGAAGCTCTCGAACTCGAATGGAGCCGGTACGACATCCGGGTGTTCGCGTTGTGGCCGCTGTTCGTCGACACCGCGATGACGCACGACATGAACGTCGGTGCCGTCCGCACGCTGGGCATCCGCCTGACTCCCGACGATGTCGCCGCCGAGATCTACGAGGCAACCCGCCCGGGACGTACTTGGGGGCGGGTGCACCGGGCGGTGGGATGGCAGGCGCGAGTGCTCGCGGCGGTCGCGCAGTGCTCACCGGCGAGGCTCAATCGGTTGGTCAACAAGTGGGTGACACGCCGCTGACAACCGGTCGAGAGCAGGATCGGCATCTCGTCGCGGTAGATCTCGGCGATTGGCAATGATCAGCTGAAATGATCCTTGTAGATCTGCCCGTGAACGCCCACGGTCCGGTCGACCACCTGCGACACCGTGAAGTCGGCCGCTGCCGAGAGATATGCGTACGCGGTCGCGCGGTCCATGCCCTGGTCCTTTTCGAGGAAGTCCAGAGCATTGACGACAGCCCTCCGCATCGCAACATTGAGGTCACTGCCCTGACCGTCGATCGCGCCGTCGGGGTCGGACAGCCCGATGGGGATCCAAGACTCGGTTGTTTCCGCGAACGGGTAGCCGTAGGCGACACTCGGTGCATCTCCCGATCCTGGTTTGCAGACGGTCAGTCGGAAGGTCCCGCGCAGTGAACCTTCCATTGCGGTGAGCGCCACTTCACCGTCCCCCATTGCCATGTGCGGGTCGCCGACGTAGAAGAGTGCGCCGGGGGCGAAGACGGGCAGGTAGAAGGAGGAACCTTCGCCCAGCAACCGGATATCGATGTTGCCACCACCCAGTGTCGGCGGAATCGAGTTCGAGTTGGGTGAGGTCGGATCGGCGTCGGTGGAAAATGCGACGCCCATCATGCCCATGAACGGGCGGAGCGGAAACTGGACGCGGGAGTTCTGCCCGAAGGGCATGACGCCCAGCCCGTTTTCGATGGTCGTGAAGACCGATACGTTGCCGTGCGATGTGGGATCGGCACCGGCTCGCCCGTCTGTGGACACCGGTGGCATCACCTCGGCGATGTCGATACCCGCGGGTGCGCCACCGTCACCGGTCCTCGCAAGCGCACCCTTGCCGTGCCGACTGGAGACGACACCGTACGGGACTCGGGGGATGATCTCCAATGTCTCGATCTTGAGGACATCGCCGGGTTCGGCACCTTCGACGAAGACCGGTCCGGTGACTACGTGGGGTCCATCCTTGCCGAAATCACGTGGTGTGCGGTCGTATTCGGCGGCGATCGCCGCAGCGTCCTGGAGCACGTCGCCGGCGGCGACACCTTTCGTACCGAAGTAGTCGATGGGGTTGCGGCCCTGGTCTTCGAGTATTCCCTCGTGTGAGACGGTGTCGATGGTGATTGTCTGCCCCGACCTCAACCGGACCACCGGACTGGTGTGCACATTCGGCACGTAACCCCAGAGCACTTCGTCGGGGAGCGATCCGAGGTATATGTCGCCGGACCGGTCACCTTGGCCCGGCTGCAGGATCGGAATCCCGCCGGCATACGGCAGAGCAGGTGAGGAGACTGTCGGTCCCGCTGATGCGTCCGAACACGCCGCGGCGGCCCCGGCCACACCCACACCGGCGCCGACCGCTACCACGCTCTGAATGAAACGGCGACGGCCGAGACCCCTCGTGAGAAGTTCTACCGCATTTCGTGAGAACTGTTCGGGCACAATGAGCCTCCGGTCGGTGTTGGACCGCCCAAGCTACCGAGGCGATGTTTCGTCCCCATTGCAGCCCGGTTCACAGAACACGCGGGGTTGTTCACGGGCCAACAGGTTTGAAACAAAGAGAACAGCTACAGACCCGCAGCTGGATGCGAGGTTGTCGTGCCGGGCGACTCCTCGAAAGCGCCGGTGTGGGCAGGGGAACCCTTGACCTTGACCTTGCGTCATAGTTGAGACTTGATTCATGCGAATAAGCAAGCTCGCCGAATTTGCCGGCACAACGACGCGAACCGTGCGGCACTACCACCGACTCGGCCTGCTGAACGAGCCGCGGCGTCGATCCAACGGCTACCGTGAATACACCCTCACCGACGCTGTCCGCTTGATGCGAATCCGCTGGCTGGCGACCAGTGGAGTTCCTCTCGGGTCGGTCGCCGCCATCCTCTCCGACGAAAGATCGAGTGAAGACGAACGCGACGTCGCCGCGGACCTTCGGGCTTTGATCGCCGGCATCGAGAAGGAACAGAACATCCTCGCACGCAAGAAGATGCAGCTCACCGCGATGCTCGCCGAGGTTGATCGCGGCAATCCGATCTCAGCGCTGCCCGCGGGACTGGCCACGGCCTTGTCCGACGCCATCGACGGCGCTCCGTCCGTCGAGGTCGGTTCGGCTCTTCGGCTGGACCGGGACCTCGTCGAAGTCCTCTCGATGTCAGGGAGCGCGCCCGAGTTCCTGCTCACGGGCTACGAGGCAACGATGATCGACGACCTCCGGCGCGAGCGGTACCTGAAGCTACTTGCGCACTGGTCACAACTCGAAGGGCGCAGCCCGGACTCGGTCGAGTCGGAGATCGATGCACTCGCAACCCGACTTCTCGAGTTCTTCGATCAACAACAGATGGGGATCATCGAGCCCTCCGACGGTGCCGACGAGGAGGGTGGCGGGGCTGCCGAGACTTTGGCGCTCGACGAACTGATTCCCGACCCCGCACAACGTGAGGTCATTCTCCGGGTGCAGCGAGAACTGTTCACCCGGTCCTCCAATCCTGAGGACATCTGATGGTGATCGACCGGATACGACGATTCGAACGAGTGACGCAAGTGGTGACGGCGGTCGTTCTGAACCGTCTCGGGTTTGATGCCGCCTCCTTTCTTGAGGAGGATGCTTTACTGCACCAACTCACACCCTGATCGCAGATGCCACCACACGCGGCTGAGACCGCGAGGTCGAACGACACCAACGCACCGTGGACGGGATGACTCAGGTCGAGATTGCCGAGATCCTCGACGTCGGGCGGACGACGCTGTACCGGCACCTGATGCGGGCTGCTGATCAGTCGGCTGTCTACGCAGGTACCAAGTAGGCGACTCCCCTTCCCCGTGAATCAGCCGATTACACCGACCCTGGGGGCGTGGACGCCTCGACCCAAGATCAAAGCGATTCACCCTCACCTCAAGATGTTCAGCCACTAGCCGAGGGTGACCCTGGAGAGACTGACCCGGACGGCGACCCTCTACCCGAGACGGGTTGCAGGATTATCGTTGCCAATCCCCACGATTCAAGGGCTCGTGCTAACGGTGCCCTACTGTATCCGAGGGAAATTCACACTCAGGTCAAATCTACTTGTCCTTCTGTCTCGGTTCCCGCCAGAAACCTTGCCAAAGCTGCCAGCTACCGACTTAGCCTCGGGATTTCATGCTGATTGAGTGGAAACCCGTGTCAAACACGAAGAATGGTGCCCTGAACTGGGATAATTCGACTTGCGAAGGTTGAAT